>CAYJHG010000150.1:0-4423 GCA_964369535.1 uncultured Desulfovibrionaceae bacterium | reverse complement strand
CGTAGCGAAGCAATCCATGCCTTTTAAGTCAGAAAGTCGTATTATTCAATCTTAATCGGGGCATGGTTCTGTGGTCAGTCCTCCGCAAGAACCGGCAATGCTTGTATCCACTGGTAGGGTGGCATCATCGTTATTATTGTATATTTCCATGGAAGTAGGCACATGTTCTGGTAAGAACTCACCATTTTCTTTTGTATCTTCTTTGGTAGGGGCAATGCCCAAGCTTGCTTCGGCACCTGTTTGAGAGCTTACGGGCGGCGCTACAGGCGGCACAGAAATACTAGCCGGAGTGCTTTGTTCTTGCACCACAGCGGTCGGCTTAGGAGTTGGTTTTTTGGGTACTAAAAAAGCTGGTAAACCTTTATACTCGATAAAAGGTATTACAGAAGAACCCGATGCTAACACATGACCCTTATTTTTCATCAAGTTAAATTGTAGGCTTATTTCTGTAAAAATATTTAAAGGGCTTTGGCCTGTGACAGTGGTGCCGCGCACTTCATTTAAGGCTTGCACTAAGCTTTTGCCTTTTTCCATATGGCTTAACATATGGGCAATGAGCAAAGCGTCATTTTCATTTTCTGTGACAGGATAATAGGCCACTTGCGCATTGCCTTCAAAGGCTTTTACCGCATCGGCACAAGAAGGGCAGGAAGGTGAAAAATATAAATTTACAGTTGATTCACCACTGGTGGGAGCCTGGATAGACCAAGGGTCAAAGCTTTCACGCACCACGGCACCGGCATTGATAACAAAAAGAATTAGCCAAAAATACCAAAGGTAAGAACGGCTTCTTTTTTCTTGAGAAGTGTCGGCATATCTAAAGCTTAAAAATGTCAGAGCAAAGAGTAAGGCCACCACAAGGCAACTTGAGCAAGGCGCTGTGGTTAGCATGACGAGCAAAAGTAGTATATCGGCCAAAAGGCACATGCCGGACACAAAAACACCAAGACCCGGCCGGCCACTAAAAGACGCTATGGTCAAAAGAGCAAAAGCTGTACAGCCATACCACCAAAGCGAAACGCCGCCAATGGTCATGTCTGAGCTGACTTCGCAACCAGCAGTCAAGCACAATTCAATGGAATTACCCCAAGCATACCATGCGCAAAAAGCTAATCCAAGCAGCGCGCATAAAAGCGGCAGAGGCATTATAAGGGGGGCAGGGTTTCTTTGTTGTAGCATGTTTTTTTTCCACACAAGTAATTATTTTAACGCTTTAATAGTAAGTTTACTTTTTGAAAGCGTTTGAATTTATCTTTAATAAAGCAGCAACAAAGCTGCGCAGGACTTTAATGATACAATATTTTGTCAGGTATGCAAAGCATAAATGCATAAAGACATTTTATTAAAATGTGCTATAAGTGTTTGCAATGTTAGATTAAAATTGCAATAGTGAAACTTTGTGAAAAAATGTCTTGTACTTTGAGCATGGTTTTCTTGCCTATATATAAAGTTGCTTGTATCATATGCTCATGCAAAATATAGGCACATTTACTCTTACGGCGACAGACGGCGCCGCTCGTACAGGTTTTTTGCAAACTGCCCATGGCATTGTGCAAACCCCCATCTTTATGCCCGTGGGAACGGTGGGTTCGGTAAAGGCTATTGCTCCTGATGATTTAGCCGCCATGCAGGCCGAAATTATTTTAGGCAATACCTATCACTTATACTTGCGCCCTGGGCACGAGCTTGTGAAAAGGCGTGGGGGCCTGCATAAATTTAATGCGTGGCACGGGCCCATTCTTACAGACAGTGGTGGTTTTCAAGTTTTTAGCTTGAGTTCTTTGCGTAAAATCACCGAAAACGGCGTGGAATTTCGTTCGCATATTGACGGTTCAAAGCATCTTTTTACGCCCGAAAGTGTTGTGGAAATCCAGCGCTGTTTGCATTCAGACATTATGATGGTTTTGGATGAATGTGTGCCCTATGGGGCTGATTATGCCTACACTGAAAAATCTTTGGCTTTGACCACGCGTTGGGCCAAGCGTGCCAGAGAAGCGTACCCTAAGGGCACGGCAGACAATCTACTTTTTGCCATTACTCAAGGTGGTTTTTTTAAAGATTTACGCGAGCGCTCTGTAGAAGAGCTTTGCGGTTTAGATTTTGACGGTTTTGCCATAGGCGGTCTTTCTGTGGGAGAAAGCAAGCCGGAAATGATGGAATTTCTATACCATACAGCGCCGCTTTTACCAAAAGATAAGCCACGTTACCTTATGGGCGTGGGCACTCCCTTGGATATTGTCAATGGCATAGCTGCCGGCGTGGATATGTTTGATTGCGTTTTGCCAACGCGCAATGCTCGTAATGGAACGCTATTTACTTCTCTTGGAAAAGTAAATATTAAGCGTAAAGAATTTGCTGAAGACGATACTCCCCTTGATCCTCAATGTTCTTGTTATACCTGCCGTACTTTTAGCCGGGCATATTTGCGACATTTGTTTGCCAGCCATGAATTATTAGCCTATAGATTAAATTCTTTGCATAATTTAACATTTTACCTTGATACCGTGCGTCTTGCACGCGCAGCTATTATTGAAGGGCGTTTTGCCGCCTTTAAAGCAAACATGGAAGCTGCATATCCGGAAGAGGTTGTTTAGTATGGAAAAATTGTCGACTCAAATGTCTGACGCTCTGCAAATATTGCCTGCCCCCCCTTTAGATTCCATTGTGAATGGAGCTTTGCAAGACATTCCCAAACATGCCGATTTGCGCTTATTGCAAGGGCGAGTGTATGATGTACGTAATGGCCTTTTGCAATACATAGAAGAGGGTATAAGTGACCAGGCAGAGCAAGGCACAACTCTAGAGAGTGAACAAGAATTTGACGAAATCATGAGTACATTGCGCGCTGTGTTGCCCCCTTTAGACATTGGCACAGTACGGCAAAAAAAATGTTTTTCTGCGTGGCGTTCTGCTTTAGTTGCCATTTGGGGGCTTTTGTGGGGAGCTGGTATTGGCCAAGCCATCATGTACGCAGGGGACTTGGGTTTTGGTATAAACATTGTTTCTTTGTTTGCTATTATTGGTGCTATACTGGCCTTGTGGATGGCTGATTATCTTATGCAGAGCATGGAACAAGGTGTATTGCGCAGTTCTTGGGGCGAAATTTCTTGGAAAAAATTTAAGCAAAGGGCTTTTTGGTTTTGGTGTATTTTATTTGCTTTGAGCATAGTGCAAGATTTTTTTGACTCTCAGATGGGTTTGTTATTTTCTTTGCGAGCCATAGGTATTTTTTTGAGTACAGGTTCACTTCTGCCTTTGTTGAGTGACTCTTATAGTGTGCTCGTGCTTCTTTTTCTTTTTGCTTGCTTGTTAAAACGCGCAACGTGTGATGATCATGAAGATTTTGCCCAAAAACTACGCGTGGCCGCTACGCAGTGGTGGCATGGAGCAAGCCTTATTACTTCCTTACTCTTAGAAAATATTGTCCTTAAAAAGGAGGGCAAGCGCCAAAATTTACAAACTGTGGGCAGCGATCTTTATTCCCTTGCCAGCGAACTGCCCGAAGCAAAACGCAAATGGATGGAAGAACGACTTTTGCGGCTAGGCTTTAGCGCCCCTCACGAAACAGGAGAGCTCGTTTGGAAAGAGAGTATGTATGATACATATATTCCTCTAGGGCATATAGTGGAAGGCGATGCCTGCTATGTTGATAAATCACCTTTGCTTAAAGATGGTTTATTGTTGCAAAAGGGCACTGTCCGTAAAATAAGGAGCTGAGTATGCGCATAACAGCCATGGACTTAGGCACAAGTAATACTTGTATTGCCGCTCATGAAGATGGAAAACTCAGCCTCATCAAACCAAAAGATTGGTCCAATGACAGTCTTGGCGGTGCCATTCCAACACTTATTTTATACAAAGAAAATCAAGCCTTTGCCATTGGAGCAGCGGCGGAATTTGAATTTGGCGAAGCCAGCGATGCAGAAAGAAAATTATACAGCTTGCGCAGTCAATTCAAGCCGGACATTGCCGTAGATGTGCAAGCCTATGGTTGGATGCGCGATTTTTTGCGGCTTTTGCACGCAAGAGTAAAGCCCGAAGGCACCATTTTAGTGGGTGTTCCTTCCCAAGCTGAAAATCATTTCAAGCAGGCTTTGCGCCAATGTTTGGCTCAAGCAGATTGGCACGGAGCGCAGTTTTTGCGTGAGCCTGTGGGCGCCTTGCTCAATGGTATTGCTTCAGGCGTATTGCCTCCTTCCACGGCTGTTCGCGGTGTGCTTACCGTAGATTTTGGCGGCGGCACTTGTGACCTTGCACTCATGCGTCGAGCCGATGTGGTGGGGCGTCATGGCGATATGCTCTATGGTGGCCGTTTATTTGATGATTTATTCTATCAGATGTTGCTAAAAGCCAATCCTGGTTTAGAAAAAGAATTGCAAGCCCAAGGCAATAGCTACTATGTGCACTTTGTGGCTTGCCGGCG
>CAYJHG010000149.1:0-4423 GCA_964369535.1 uncultured Desulfovibrionaceae bacterium | reverse complement strand
CCCGGTGCAAAAATCTTTTCGTGCAAACGAGCGGCTGTTGCGTCGGTCATACCGGCTATATAGTCGCACACAACGCGCATTTGTCCTTGCGTATCATCTTGCATTGTAAAAAGTTTTTGCACTTCAAGAGGCAATAAACGTAAAGGATCTGAGGCAAAAATATGAAAAAGTTCCACCACGGTTTTACGACCTCTGAATTCTTGCAATTGCACATTGGGGGAGGAGATTACCAAGTCAAAGACCAGTTCACCCATAAATGCTTGTAAGCGTGCGGCATCATTTTTAAGACAAGCTTTATAGGCTATAAGGGGGCACGTTTTGGGCAGGCCTGTTTCTACTACCATGGCATTGGTGACCATGTGGTGAACAAGGGCTCCGATACGGCCTTTGCGTAAATATTCTTCACTGCTAAAAAGGTCATCGGCAACTTCTGCAGACGTGAAGCCGCAAGGGGTGAAAATGTCTTCTTTGCCAAGCATATATTCTTCCCACATTTCGCGCGTGAGCATGCCCATGGCTACGGCGTCTTCTAGGTCGTGCAAACTATAAGAAATATCATCGGCTAAATTCATAATGGTGGCGTCTAGTGAAGCGTATAAAGTTTTTCTGTGGGCGGGCTTTGTTTTTTCGCCTTCATGCAAGGGGCGCAAAGCACAAAAAAGTTCTTTATCGCTGCCTAGGGGCTCAAGCATCCAATCCACCACGCTTTGTTCTGAGTCGTGATAACATTTGGGGGGAAATTGTTCATTTCGCTTAAAAAGCCAAGCGGGCTGTGCAGTATAAGCTCCATAGGCTTGAGGATTTACAAGCTTGCTATACGGTGCAGGATATTTAAGAATACCAAGCAAAAGACGTCTTGTGGGATTTAAACCGTGGTCTTTGGTGTATTGTTCAAGCAAGGATAATATGCGCAATGTTTGCCCATTGCCTTCAAAACCGCCAAAGTCACGCATACAATAATTTAAGGCCACCTCGCCCCCGTGCCCATGCGGTGGGTGACCAATATCATGGGCTAGGCAAATGGCAGCCAAAAGACGCCCGTCGGGCAAAGCATCTGCTATGGGGCTTTTAGCATATTCTTGCTGTAAAAACTTAATAAGCCCGTGGCTTACTTGAGCAACTTCCATGGAATGCGTAAGCCTTGTACGATAAAAATCACTTTGTCCAAGGTCAAGCACTTGCGTTTTAGACTGCAAGCGTCTAAAGGCAGCCGAATGGATAATACGCGCATAGTCACGCTCCCAAGGCGAGCGTACGTCTTTGTCACGCACGGGTGGGGCTAGCCTACGCTCTTGCCAAGGCTCTTGCCATTGTGTATTCATATTTTTTCCTTGATATGAGGTTTTTATGTCACTTCTTTCTTCCACATCGCCTATTGTTTTGCAAGGCACATATATTGCCATTGACTTTGAAACGGCAGATTATACCAAGGACAGCGCATGCGCCATTGGCCTTGCACGCATTGAAAATGGCTGTATTGTTCATTCCTTATATAGCCTTTTGCGGCCCCCAAAATCAAGGATTCGTTTTACGGAAATTCACGGGATTACCTGGCAAGATGTAAAAAGCGCACCTACTTTCAATGATTTTTTGCCAGAGATTTTAGAATTTTTTGCCGGAGCCACAGGCTTTGTGGCTCACAATGCCCCCTTTGATAAAGGTGTCCTTGCGGCATGTTTGGCTAAGAGCGGCCATGCCATGCCGGAAATTCCTTTTTTTTGCACCTGCAAAGGTTCACGGGCAAAACTCGGACTTAAACGCAATAAATTAAGTGATGTATGCAATTATTTACACATAGATTTGCAACATCACCATGCCGGCTCAGATGCTTTAGCTGCAGCACATGTTTTTTTGCATCTGTGCAAAAATGGCCTCGAACCCAAAGCCATGCAAATTATCAATAAAAACATTGCAAAAACCCGCTAAGACACCTAAAAATATATTTCCTCTTTTTTTAAATAATGTTAGAGTGTGCGAGTAATTCGTTAAACGTATATCTGAACGCGAGGGAATACCATGAGCGAACACGACAATAATGCTTTTGGGCAAAGCCTACCCGAACCTTCTGCCAAGCGTGGCAGTGCCTTAAAGCTTGGCATAATCACCGCTCTTGTGGTGGTTATTACCGGCACAGGCCTGTATTGGCTTTCACGCGACGAAGAAGGCAAGGAAGAAATCAAAACCGCCATTAAAGAAAATGTGGACACGGTGGTTAAAGATACGCCCCTTGAAGCTGTTAGTGAATATATCTCTCCCCCTCCACCGCCGCCACCTTCGGTCACAAAACCCTTTACAGCCCCGGGCACCTTGGCCGGACAAAATATTCAAGGCACACTCACAAGCCCTGAAACATCACTAGAAGCGCAAACTAGTCCCCCTGAATCTACAACAGAGGACAAAAACAACACGGAACAAACTGAAAATATCAACCTTATTGAAGAAGCACAACAAGCAACAACCACAACGCCGCCAACCCCCATTTTGCCCAAGGTGCAAGAAGACGCCAAAGTGCCGGCACCCTTTGTGGACGATGTGGCGCAACTTTTTGTGCGACAATATAAGCCCGGCAAAGGTACAAGTTTAAGCCTTTCTTCTTTAAATATGCGCTATGGCGAAAAAATGCATTTGCTTATGCCCAAAGGAAGCCAAGATATCTTTAGCGCGCGCGAAGCCCTTTTGCGTTATGCTTTTAACCCTCCCATGCTTGAGGCCTTATATGGATTGTATGCCAACCGTTTTTTAGACGCCATGGAAATGGCAGCATTGCAACCTGAAAAAGGTCAACCTTTAAACCCTTTAGAGCTTTCAAATATGTTTAAGGCCTATGCCTCAGAATGCCGCACGGCCAGTGGTATTTTTGAAGGCATTAGCAAAATACCTGATTTTACAAAACGCATGGAAAATATAGCTTCCTTAACGCAGAGCTCTTTAGACATACACTCAAGCATGACCAGTGCTGTGTTTGACCTTGATACCGCCCGCGAAGAAAAAAATACGTCTGCGGCCGATGCATCGCAAAAACGCATTGATGAACTCAATGCCCAATACCAACAAACTTTATTTGAGCGGCAAAGCGCGCGTGATGCCTTTGTGCGCTTGGTAAGGCAAAATGGCCTTGCCGCCAACAAGGCCGATGCCGACTCTATTTTATTTGTGGCGGCTTGGTTAGAGCGGCGCAAATCTAAATCTGACGACATTTTACAAAATGCCGCCACTGTGGCTCGGCTTTTGGACTCCATGTCCATGGAAATGTTTAAGGCTAGTAAATTACAATAATAACTCAAAAATATGTTGCAGGAAAATACACAGGCAAGTCTTTTTGTGGGGGGAACACGCAGTGGCAAAAGTGCTTTGGCCTTGCAATATGCGGCCAAGCAATACGCCCATGCCCCCCAAGGGCAAAGCCAAAAACCTATTTTTGTGGCCACAGCTAAGGCTTATGACCAAGAAATGCAAAAACGCATTAGCGCGCATCAGCAAGAAAGAAAAGAACAAGAAATTCCATGGCATTGTGTAGAGTCGCCCTTACTTTCTGTGCAAGAGCTAGAAAGTATACAGCAGGAAGCCTCCGTTATCTTAGTGGACTGCTTAAGCCTTTGGCTGAACAATATTATGGAATATATGGACGATGCAGAAATTTTGACGCAAACAAAAATTCTGCATACTTGGGTTTCACAATGCCCCGTGCCCTTGGTCATGGTCACAAACGAAGTGGGGCAAGGCATGGTGCCCATGCACGCTTTGGCGCGCCGTTATAGTGACGCGCATGGACTGCTTAATCAATACATGGCGCGCAGTTGCGCCCATGTTTTTTTAGTTTCCTGTGGTTTGCCTTTGGCACTAAAAGGAAAAGGTTTACTAATATGAATACTTTTATCAGGAAGAATTGTATGTTCAGTATAATTGTTTTTTTTACAATGCTCTTAGTTTTGGCTTTTCATACCAAGGCCTATGCCGGCAGTACCGCAGAAGAAAGTGTACAAGAAGTGCAGCAAGCCATAGACACAGCCAATGAGGAGCTTTTTAATTCTGTGGTGGACATGGAAAGCCTTGTGGGGCAGTGCGTGGATATTTTTTTGGAAGATGCCGACAAAGTTGACCAAAAAACTCTGCCTGCCATGTTGGCCATTATGCTTTCTGCCGTGAATAAAAGCCCTGCGGCCAAGGAAAAATTGCGTAGTACCCTTATGAAAGAAGTAAGCGAATATATACGCTTTGGAGTGCGCTCCGGCGCCTATGCCGGCAAAATGGAAAGCAATGCCAAGCCACCCAAGGGTCTTTTGTCTGGCGTTTTTTCCACCACATTTATGTCACGCAAAGAATTTACTCATATAAACAAAGGCATTCCAGAAAGCGGAGCTGTGTATGTGAGTTCTTTGCTTAAAGATCACGGAACAGGTGAGTATCCTGTGGAATTTTGGCT
>CAYJHG010000148.1:0-4435 GCA_964369535.1 uncultured Desulfovibrionaceae bacterium | reverse complement strand
TGTAAATGGGCATGGCCGCATTGGCAGCACCGGAACAGATGTGACCAAGCACGATGTCTACTTCGTCAGAAATAAGTTTAGTGGCTGCATTGGTGGCAAGTTCTGGTTTGCATTGGTCGTCTTGTGCAACTACCACAACTTTTTTGCCATTGATACCGCCTCTGGCATTAATTTCATTGGCTACCAAGTTAGCAGCATTAAGTGTTGGCATGCCATAAGAAGCAAGGTCACCAGAATGGGCACCAGCTACGCCAAGCTTGATAACTTCTTCTGCGGCAATGGCAGGGGTTGCAAGCATTGCAAGGGCTAAACCCGACAAGAGCAAAGATTTGCCTTTAATCATTAGAAACTCCATAAAAATAAAAAGGTTTAACTAGCCACAATGGCATTTCAAATTCCGGCACAAAGCCTTTGTCAGTGCATGGAAATTGAATAATATTTTCCAATATAAAAGTTATAAACAGTAAATCTTAATCAATGGTGATCTTGTGCTCTGTTTCCACAAATTTACCGTTTTTCACTTGGTATAAAGAAAGCCCTACGCCAAGAGGATCGCCGCTTTTGCTAAAAGAAATTTTGCCTGCTGGCGTGTCTACAGTTTCTTTATGTAGCATTTCTATTACTTTGGCAGTGTCCGTGGTGCCGGCTTTAGCTATAGCATTGAGCAATGTTTGAGCTGCTGCATAGGCATTATAATAAAAAACACCGGGTTCGGCATTGTACTTTTTAAGGTGCTGATCGCGAGCCACTTTAAAAATGGGCAAGTGACTGGTATCGCTTGGGGAAGAAGCGTATACACCGTCGGAATTTTTGCCGGCCATTCTTATAAAGGCATCGTCTTTTAAGCTGTCAGGGCCGATGAAGTTTACCTTAATGCGCTCACGAGCCATTTGCTGCACAAGCTTGGAGGCAGTTGGGTGATAACCACCAAAAATAACAGTGTCGATCTTTTCTTTTTTGAGTTTACGCACCGTGGCGCTATAGTCCACAGCGTCAGGATTTACGGCTTCAAAAAGTACCACAAGGCCGCCCTTGCCGGCTTCTTGTAAAACATTTTGGTTAGTTTCGGCATAGCCCTTACCATAATCACCATTGTCGTGAATTAAAGCAATTCTTTCGGATTTTAAAGTGTTTGCTGCAAAAAGGGCGGAAAGTTTTGCTTGCACATTGTCATTGGCAATGGTGCGGAAAAAATAGGGATTTTCGCCGGATGTAGTCAAGCTTGGCGTAGTAGCTGAAGAAGACATGGAAATAATTTTGGCATTATTGTAAATGGGCATGGCTGCATTGGTAGCGCCGGAGCAAATGTGCCCCACAATAATATCTACTTTATCAGATACAAGCTTGGTGGCAGCATTGGTAGCAAGTTCAGGCTTACATTGGTCGTCTTGTGGGACTACCACAATTTTTTTGCCTAAAACACCACCCTTGGCGTTGAGCTCTTCAGCAACAATTTCGGTAGCATTAAGGGTGGGAATTCCATAGCCTGCAAGGTCGCCTGTGAGTGCACTGGCAACACCTAATTTGATAACCTCTTCAGCGTGTGCGGGAGTGGCTAGTATAATTAGAGCCAAAGCCGAGAGGAGTAAGGATTTACCTTTGGTCATTAAAAGACTCCATTAAAATAAAATGTTAAGCAGCCATGTGGCAGGGGAAAATTATAAAACAAATACATATAGCCAATGAGACAGTATGCCCTAAATAGGATAAAGTTGTCAAATTGATATGTGCAGCATGATAAAGTGATATAATATATTATTTTTTCTTGCGCTTTGTGTGAGAAGAGCGCAAATGCACCCGCATGGGGGCGTGTTGTATAGAAAAATGCTTGCGTAAAGAACGTTCTAAGTAACGAGCATAGCTTTCAGAAACTCTTTCAGCATCGTTTACAAAAAATACAAAAGTAGGGGGAGCCACTTCTGCTTGGGTCAAATAAAAGAATTTGGCCCGCACGCGTTTTACCACGGGAGGCTGATGCCTTTCGAGCACAGCTTCCATGGCGCGGTTTAACTGGCCTGTGGGAATGCGGATTTGGCATTCGGCATGGATTTGTTTAGCCAAAGGTAATATTTTCTGTAGATTGCGCCCATTTATGGCCGAAACTAAAATGACGGGAACATGTGAGCAAAAGGCTAACATTTCGTTAATATTTTTTTGCAGCTGCTTAAGGCTTGCACCGGGCACAAGGTCGGTTTTGTTTATGAGCACCATAAAAGGGGTTTTGCGTTCGTGCAAAAGATCCATAAGTCTTTTGTCTTGTTGGCTTACACCTTCTGTAGCGTCAATGACAAGCAGGGTAATATGAGCCTTGGTGCTGGATTTTATGGCGGAATTGACAGAATATTTTTCCACAGTGTCAATGATTTTGGTGCGGCGGCGAATGCCAGCTGTATCCACAAATACATAACTTTGTCCGTCCACTTCCATACGCACATCAACACTGTCTCTGGTTGTGCCTGCCACATCAGAAACAATCATGCGCTCGCTACCACTTAAGGCATTGACAAGAGAAGACTTGCCTGCATTAGGTTTGCCGAGCATGGCTAATTTGAGGCTTGTTTCTTGTTCTTCTTCTGCTTCCCAACCATCTGGAATAAGATCCAATAATTCTTCGCGCAATGCGCGTAAATTATGGCCATGCTCTGCCGAAACGGCAATGACAGGAAAACCTAAGCCGTAAAATTCGGCTAGCATATGATCTTCAAGTTCGGCGCCATCCACCTTGTTAACAACAAGTAGGGTGGGTTTGCTCATGCGGCGTATATGTGCCATGAGGTATTCGTCCAGTGGTAATAAGCCGTCACGCCCGTCCACCACAAAGGCCACAGCCACAGCTTCGCGCATGGCTTCTTCTGCTTGGCGCAAAATATCCGCTTCAAAGCCGCGAATACCTTCCGGGCCTTCGGTGACTTCGGCATGGGCATCAAGGGTAATGCCGCCAGTATCCACTATGCCATACAGAACCTCACCTTGCTGGCGCACAATGCCTTCCATGCGGTCGCGAGTAATACCTGGGCGGTCATGGGTTATGGCTCTATTGCTGTGTATAAGACGATTAAAAAGGGTGGACTTGCCCACATTTGGGCGTCCCACTAAAACAATTTGGGGAATATTGGCTGACATTATTTTTTACCTGTCCTGTGAAAAGGGTGTGTCCGTATACGGCAAGTTTGGTATATCTGTCAAGGAAGAAGGGGCCTTTTCCACTTTTTGCCAACCGGACCATGGGGGTAAGACGCTAAATGAAGCTGCTGTCAAGCCCAGTTGGGTAAATGTGTCATTATCCGGCAAAGTAATGCGCATAGCGTGCAAACAAAGCTGCGTTGCGCCTTGTCCATATTTGCCATCACCCATGACGGGGTGCCCTTGTTCTGCCATTTGCACGCGTATTTGGTGCTTGCGCCCTGTGATAAGACGTATATGCATAAGGCTGCAATGATGGCTGTGCTTTAGGCAGCGCACAAAGCTTATGGCTTCCTTACCTTTTGCTTCACAAAGAATGCGCACTTTTTCGTCATCGCCCACATAACTTTTTTGTATATGGTGCCGTAAAAGTTCTGCTTTTGGGCTTTGGGGCCACAAACCTTGCACCCATGTAAGGTATTCTTTAATCATATATCTTTCTTGAAAAGCGTCTTGCAAGGCACGCAAAGCTTGATAGGAGCGTGCCACAAGCAATAGCCCCGAAGTGTCTTTGTCCAAACGGTGGGCCGGTGTGGGTTTAAAAATCTCGTTAGGAAAATGCACCTCAAGTCGTGTGGCAAGGCTGTCTGTGTGGTTTGTGCCTGTGTGCACAGGCAAACCTGCTTCTTTATTGAGCACTAAAATATGCTCGCTTTCAAAAACAATTTGTGGCTTTGGTAAATGTTGCTTTGTGGAAAAGTTAGGTGATGCATTTGATGGCTTTTGAGTTGGTCGAACAGGAGTTTTTTGGGCAAGGGCAGAAGCTATCATGCTTGGAGCAAAGGGCGGCAGACGTATGCCATCGCCTTCTTGCACCAACATAAAAGGCTTGGCTCGTCCACCATTAACGCGGATTTGGCCTGTGCGTATCCAACGGTGAATAAGACTTTGAGGAAGAGCTATTTTGCGTATGAGATATTGCAAGAGCTTTTGTCCGGCTTCGGCGGACTGCACTTCAAAAATGGCATTGGTGGCATTGTCTGCTTTTTGGGGCATATGGTTTCCAAGGGAAATATGATATTTTGTAGTAAAAAACATGAAATTTCATGGGATATGTACAACATAACGTATGAATTTATTCTACGCATATCTTTTGTTGGGTCAAGAAAAATAAAAAAAACAAAAAAAAATGTTGACGGCAAGCGTAAACTTGCGTAGACAGCTTCTGACGCGGAATGAAGAAATTGTTGCGCATGTGATGCGTCCCCTTCGTCTAGCTGGCCCAGGACATCGCCCTTTCACGGCGACGACA
>CAYJHG010000147.1:0-4474 GCA_964369535.1 uncultured Desulfovibrionaceae bacterium | reverse complement strand
CTTTCAGCAGGCCTTGATATGGCGCGTATGTCTGAGATATTTACAGTGCTTGAACAAAGGCGTAAGATGGGTTTTTGTATAGTGACGGTTATGCACGATGTGAATTTAGCGGCTCTATATGCCACGCGACTAGTGGGGCTTAAGGAAGGAAAAGTCTTGTTTGACGGGCCGGTAAAAGAAGTGTTTACCGTAGAAAATTTAGAATTTTTATATGAAAATAAGGTACATATTGTGCAGCATCCCGCATTTCATGTGCCGCAAGCCTGCCCACATAGAACTTTTGATAATACCCATTTGAATTAGGAAAAATATATGCGTAGCATGGTAAAAATATTTTTGAGCCTGTACATTTTTTTGGTGACAGCGCATACTTCTTTTGCTGCCGAAAATGCATTGCAACAAGAAATAGCAAAAACTGACGGCATTCGTATTGTTGATGACACCGGCCATGAACTTGTATTAAAAGAACCAGCTACGCGCATATTGGCTCTTTATGGAGCATTGAGCGAACTTTTGTTGGAACTTAATATGGGGCACAGCCTTGTGGGTCGCACTGCGGCAGATGCCAATATTGAAGGGCTTAAACATTTGCGCGCCGTGGGCACACATATGCGCCCCAATGCAGAAATAATTTTATCTTTAAAGCCACAAGTTGTTTTACAATTTTTAGGGCGTACCGAAGCTGAAAGTTTTGGGCTTGGGCTGCGCCGACATGGCTTAAATGTTTTGTTTTTTCGTTTGCAGACTTTTGAAGATATGTTCCGCGTCATAAAAAAGCTTGGTCAACTTACGGGAAAAGAACTAGAAGCTGAAGCACTTGTGACCAGCTATCAAAAACGCTTAGGCCATGTGCGCAGTGTTGTGCAATATGAAAGGCGCGTGCCTGTGTTTTATGAGGTGCGCTACCCTAATCTGCTAGGAGCCGGTCGCCAATCCATGGCGCATGATATTATTCTTATGTCCGGCGGGCACAATGTCATAAACACCGATGAACGCATTGTGCGCATAAATGAAGAAGAGCTATTACGCTTAGATCCTGAATCTTATATTGTGCAGGTAGGGCCTATGAACCCAGCACCCATGCCCATGAAAGAAAGACCGCATTTTGCGCTTTTGTCGGCAGTGAAAAACAATAAAATTCTTGAAGTTAAAGAGCTTGCTTTCGCAAGGCCTGGGCCAAAGGCCGTGGATACGGTGGAGATGCTAGCGCGCTGGCTGCACCCTACGGTGAATTTTGATGTGACGCTTAATGAAGAAAAAGATGCGACTTTAGAACGGCCAGATTTATTACGTTAATTAAAAGCAATAGGTTGCTACACATGACAAATATAAAATTAGGGACATTGTATGGCGTGGGCGTGGGTCCAGGAGCGCCGGATTTACTTACCTTGCGCGCGGTGCACGTTTTGCAAAAAGTAGATGTTATTTTGGCAGCGGCTTCACCGCGCAATGATTATTCCACGGCTTTAAATATAGCCTTACCACATGTGCACGAAAATACACCCATTTTGCGTTTGGAATTTCCCATGACCCGCGATAAAGAAGTTTTGCAAAAGGCTTGGTGCGTGGCGGCAAGTAAGACCCTAGAGCTTTTGCGTCAAGGAAAAAATGCCGCATTTCTCACATTGGGAGACCCGCTCATTTACAGCACTTTCAGCTACTTATTACAAAAAATTCGCGAAGAAATCCCACAATTACACGTGGAAATTGTGCCCGGTATCACTTCTTTTCAAGCAGCGGCGGCACACATTCAAAAGCCCCTTTGTGAAGGCGCTGAGCCTTTAATGATTATTCCCGGCATTAAAAATGCCAAAGAGTTAGAGCAAAATTTGAACATGGCAGAAAATGCTGTGATACTTAAAGCTTATAGAAATTTTGATGCCATAAAAGCAGCATTGGAAGCCACGGGGCGCTTATCACAAGCTGTGCTTGCCTCACAAGTGTGTATGGAAGGTGAAAGCGTGTCGCATTTAGATAAAGCCCCGGAAGTTCCCCCGTATTTTTCCTTGGTCATAAGCAAAAAGCACTGTTAAGGGCTCTGTATTTATTACGCCAATCTAATTTGTAAGAACAGTTTTTCTCTTTATGTAGTTTTTTAAGGCATGGATTGCCGCGCTACCTATCCGTAAAGGCTCACATGCGTTCGCCAACGGCTAGGGGCTCGCAATGACAAATAATATTATATTGTTATAAACTGATTCGTGGTCACTCACTTTGTATTACAGCTTTTAAAAAACATGCTTTGCCCTTTTATACGAAGCGTTATTCCTCATCACCATGGGCAGGTGACGATGCCACGAGACTGCGCACAACGTACTGTTTTCATTGTCATTGCGAGAAAATGCGCCGCAAGACTTGTGTTCAGCAGTAAGTTTTTCTAGCGCATTTTCGCGGCAATCCATCTTCCAAGTTTATATCGAAGAACATATAGTATTTTAAGTTGACATCACTACTGTCAACTTAAGTAAAGGCACACTCGCTTCGTCACTTAACAGTGCAATAAAATTGCACTTATGACTACGCAGTGATTGTCTGCTATCGCAGCCAATGGTAGTAATTTCATCTGAAATTACTATAACTCTTGAAATTAGATTGACGTTCCGTATTCATTATCCTGCAAAACTATACAGCTTTAAATAATTCCTAAAAAGTCGCGGACTTACGCGTGAAAAAGTATCTGGTTCGGGATTCAGCAAAAGCTCAGGCACTATGGCTCGCACCACGGGCAATTCCAAATCCATGCGGCTTACTTCCACATATAAGGGCGTGTGCCCATGCGCCATGAGCACATCCTCGAGCAAAGCCAAATTACGCGTGGGAGATTCCAACGTATAATCCGGCAATTCTTCTAAGCATCTTTGCGGCAAGCCCTTGATGGCAGGGCCTGAAGGTTCGCCATGCGGATAAGGATACGGCACTTCTGTTAAAGCCGAAAGGGCTGCCTTGGCTCCAGAAAGGTTAGCCCCAGTGGCTCGCACCACTTCGCCTTTACGCGTGAGCAAAAAAGCCTGATAACAAGGCACACCAAATTCTGTGGTCAAATCTAAAAAATGCACATGCAAAGCACGCGCGGCATAATCGTCCAAAAGAGATTGAATTTTAGCATCTTGCGAATACAGTGTAAAACAATGCCTGCGATCGTAGGGCATGCAGCCTTCGGCATCTCGCTCGATGATTTCGGTTAAGGCTGCCACCTTGGCTTCTGCCAAAGAATTGCCGGAAGCAAGGCCGGTGGAGCCTGGGGTCATCATGAGCGAAACTTCATCTAAATTGCTGAAAAGAAAAACGTATTGCACAGGAACCAACACATATTCCGTACTTTGTGCCTTTTGGGCTTCAATCCAATACAAAGGCGTATTGGCATAGGGCACTTCTAACGGTATGGAATTTGGGTCAAGCACATTATGCCCTTGCTGCACAAGCTCAGTATAGGTGCCGTAAAAAAGCGGTGTGTGGCGCGTAAGCCCTGTTATTTCATTATGCTTAATAGAAGCATATGCCGAAGCTCTTTCAATCATTTCCATAGCATATGAAGCACGCGCATGGGCTAAAGAAAGACCGCGCCCATAGGTTGTGGCTTGACCTTCCACACTATATTCATTGCGCGCGCACTGCACATCCATGCGCATGCGCCAAGGCCGTAAAAGTGCAATGGGCGAAAGGGAAGCTTCGTGGCGCATTTCAACGCCGTCCAAAATGGCATTTTCTACCAAAAGCCCCAAAGCTCGTTGGGCTGTGGCGCTTGCTTCGGGGCGCGACCAAGCGCTGCCCGGATTGGCGGTATATTCTGCATGCAGTGTTTTTATAAGATTTTTTTCTGCTGTATTTTTAGGCAATTGCTCTGGGCTAAAGAGCATAGTTAGCCCCTCATCGCTCAATTCTTCAGGATGCGGCAATTTTTGATGCTTAGTGATATTATCCAAAAAATGCCCTGCCCAAGCCCTATGCGCCTCTTTATTATCAAGAGCATTCCACGCAAGATAACGCAATGGAGTCAGGGCAAAGGCTTGTTCTTTTTCCTGCGAGGTAAAAAGACTTTCAAGCTTTGCAAGGTCTTTATTCAAAAGGGCGCACTCTAATAAAAGAACTGCGAGCACAAGATATTTTTCTGATGTGTTTTTATGATTTTGCGCAAGTTCTTGTAAGCTAGCCAAGGGCAGTTGCATAAGTTTGCGCAAAGTATATGTGTGTAAAAAATCGTCCAAGGGGCTTATGGCAAGGTTTTCAAGGCAAGCTTCAATGTCAAGTTCCGGTTCCGGCTCACAAGAAAAATAGCCCGTGGTGGCTTCGGTGCTTGTGTGCTTATAGGCATAGTGCAGAGTATTTTTTGCCATAATTGCTCCAAATATTGAGTATTGTTTTAATCAGTAAACATGAACAAAAAGGGGGACAAGCCCAAAAGACTGTCCCCCCATAAAGTGCCATAAAAATGGTATTAACGCTTGGAGTATTGGTACCTGGCGCGAGCAGCACG
>CAYJHG010000146.1:0-4479 GCA_964369535.1 uncultured Desulfovibrionaceae bacterium | reverse complement strand
TGAAAGTATATGTTTGGGACGAAAAATACACCACCGGCGAAAAAGAAATCGACGACCAACACCGTCAACTTTTTTTGTATCTCAGAGAATTGCAATTAAGCTTTTACGGTGAAATAACCCTAGAAGCCCTCATGGAAAAAATACACGAATTTCAAAGATATGGCATTACACACTTTGCATCTGAAAAAAAAGTCATGGACCAATACGCCCCACTGCTTCCCATGTACGATGATCACCTAAAAGAGCACGATTCTTTTGTAAAAAAGACTGTTGAATTTGCCGAACGCATAGACACAGAAGGAACACCTGTAGCTCATGAACTCTATGAATACATAGCAAATTGGCTGGTCAACCACATCATATCTATGGACCTAGAAACATTTATTGCTGTGCAAAAAATACGTTCAGACGCCTAGCAGACCATACATTTTGTAAAGCCAACCTAACATGAAAGCCCATAAGCCTTTCCTTCTAAAGGCTTATGGGCTTCTCCATCTCTATAGCCCAAAACAAGATGCTCAACGCCCATACCCACCCACCAGCATCAAGTCTCAAAAAAAACAAGATAACATGCTAAAGCAACAGACATTTTCTCTCTAGAGATAGAAATTATAAAAAATAAATCACTTCCTGACTAATTAATATTGACAGCCATTTTCAAAGTGCATATTGTACTCCTGTGCTTAGCAGAAAATCGCCTTTAAAAATGCACATGATGCTATAACCAAAATTTTATCCATAGACTACAAAGCCTGTATACAGGAGGCTCCCATGACACTCAACGACATTACAGTCCCCAGCGTTCTTTTAGTGACAGACATATCTGTTCAAGGTTCATTGAGGCAAAGATTATATGACATGGGAGTGTGCCCGGGCACCAAAATTGACTTTGTACGCACTGCCCCACTCACAGATCCCATTCAAGTGCGCATTGGTGGCTATCATGTAGCTTTGCGTCGTTCTGAAGCAAAATTTGTTGAGGTTTCCACGGATGCCCAATAAACTTATAGCCCTTGCGGGACAACCCAATTGCGGCAAATCCACCCTTTTTAACTTAATCACCGGAGCGCGCCAATATGTGGCTAATTATCCGGGGGTTACTGTTGAAAAACTTGGGGGAACCTGCACCATCAATGGACAGAAGATTTCCGTTGTTGATTTGCCGGGCACCTATGCCTTCACGTCTTATTCGCCGGAAGAAAAAGCTGCACGCGACTTTATTTTAAATGAAAAACCAGACGTGGTTATTGCTGTGGTGGACGCTTCTACCTTGGGCAAGGGTTTATATTTTGTTCTGCAACTCTTAGAAATGGATCGCCCAGTTATTCTTGCCCTCAATATGATGGACGTTGCCAAAAGGCGCGGTCTAAAAATTGATATTCCATTACTTTCAGAAAAGTTGGGCATACCTGTTGTACCCATTCAAGCAACCAATGCCAAATCTGAAGGCAAGGAAGAGTTGTTTAAGTTACTTGAAAAATATACGCAAAATCCGCATCAAGATAGAAAATTTTCCTTAAATTATAAAGAATTAGAAACCCACATTGAATCTTTGTCCTCCCATATGGATAAGGTGAGTCATGATTTAGGTTATCCTAAACGTTGGCTGGCTCTAAAAATATTTGAGCAAGACAATGCTGTGCTTGAGCTTATTCATAAAGCAAGCGCTACTTATAAAATTCCAGAAACGCTTTTAACAGAACATATTTCCAATGCAGCAAAGGAATTACCAACGCAAACCATAGCTCATATTGCAGCCATGCGACATGGAGAGGCGCGCAACATCAGCGATGCTGTGCTCCACGTTACCAAGGTTGATGGTGTCGTTGCTAAATCTTTTACCGAAAAAGTCGATGCCGTAGTTTGCCATCGTATCATGGGGCCCATATTCTTGGTGTTAGTGCTCTTTGCATTTTATCATGTTTCTGTAACCTATGGTAATATTTTAGCGGCTAAGGTCTGGCCTCTTTGGGGGAGTCTTGAAACTTTTGTAAGTTCCATCTTGCCACATCAAGGATTTTTAGAAGACCCCATATTACGTTCATTGGTAGAATGGGTTGTCAAAAGTATCACTGCTGTGTTGAACTATATACCCATATTTTTGCTCATGTTTACCTTTGTGTATATACTTGAAGGCAGTGGATACTTAGCACGCATAGCCTTTATTCTCGATAAAATCTTTTATACTTATGGTTTACATGGACAATCCACATTACCGCTTATTCTTGGTGGTGTGTATGTGGGTGGTTGTGCTATCCCTGGTGTTGTGGCCACAAAGGCTATTCCCGACGAAAGAGCGCGCTTTACCACTATCTTAATAGTTCCCATGATGAATTGCCTTGCTAAAGTACCTTTGTATCTTCTCTTAGTAAGCGGTTTTTTTGCAGCCGAAGCCGGAAGTACCATGTTTTTTATGGGAACCATTACTCTGCTTATGGCTTTAATAGTTGCAAAATTATTAAATTTAACATTATTACGCGGTCGCCCTTCGGCTCCTTTTATTCTTGAGCTCCCCTCATATCATATGCCCATTTTCCGTAATGTTCTTCAAGAAACACTTTTACGCGTTTGGACATTCATTAAAAAAATATTAACCATAGTTGTTGCTGTATCCACAGTGGTTTTTGCTCTAGTATCGTTTCCGGGGCTTGACGATGATCGCGCGGCATTTTATGCAGCTGAGCAGCAAAAACTTGAAGATGCGTTCATGAATAGCATTAAAGCCTCTTCTTTTGCTGATTCTTTCACCAAGGACGATATTTTACCACTCATACGCTATCAAGAAGATTTGCGTGCGAAAAAACGTGGTCTTTCTCAAGATGAAGCCACCAAAATAAATGACGAAGCTATGCAAGAATCACCTGTATATGCCTCGATTTCCTTGCGCAAGGGCAAGGATGGCAAAAAATTGGCCTCGGCTTTGCGCACTCTTGACGGCAAAAGAAAAACTTTACGCCGAGAAATTCGCCAAGAACGCTTTGAAAATAGCTACCTTGGTAAGGCCGGAAAGGCCATAGAAGTGATAACCGCCGGTGCTGGATTTGATTGGCGTATGAATATTGCTCTGCTTTCTGCCCTTGCAGCCAAAGAAAATAGCGCTGCAACCTTGGGAGCTTTATATGGCTTTGAAGGTGGAAAACCCGGTGAAAACTTTGAAAAATATGGTTTTACTCCACTTCATGCCTTAGCCCTTATGCTCTTTATGTCTTTGTATCCACCTTGTTTGCCGGCATCTATGATGGTGCGTGGTCAAACAGGTTCCACCAAGTGGATGCTTTTTTCCATAATTTTCCAAATGACTATTGGTCTTTTGGTTGCCACCTTTGTTTTCAGTGGCGGCAAAATGCTTGGATTAAGCGGCACTGAGGCCATGTGGACATTCTATGGTATTTGTGTAGCCATTGTGGCAATACTAGGATTTATTCCTTCGGCGGACACGTCTTCACCTTCTAAAAAAGCTGGACTTAACACAGCCTAACCCATTTGTGGACAATGCAATTTTGCAATAACTTTTTGGAGGAAAACATGAAAAAAGGTTTATTAGTTTTGGCAGTAGCTATGTTGCTTACTCTGCCATCCATGGCACTGGCTCACAGCCCAATCTTTGATTGCTTTGACAATGGTGATGGCACCATTACTTGCCAAGGTGGCTTCTCTGATGGCTCTTCAGCCTCAGGTGTAAAAGTAAATTTAAAAGATGGTGCTGGTAAAGTAGTTGAAACATTGACATTAGACGCTAACAGCGAAATCACCATGAAAAAACCCGAAGGCAAATATGCCATGGAACTTGATGCTGGCGAAGGCCACAAGATTGAAGTGCCTGGCGACAAGATTGTTGAATAGTTTTTTTTATATATTACCTGAAAATGAAAGTCGTAATCTTGGTAAATTTTTTATTTCGTAACCTTCAACCAAATTAAAAACGGAGTTTTACATGAAAAAACAAATTCTTGCTTCCCTTGGCCTTATGGCTGCTCTTGCTGTTGCAGCTCCAGCTAGCGCTCACTTTGAAGTTGTGTACACCGATGGCAACACAGCCATGGAAAAGGCAACAGACTTAGATTTACGCATTGCTTTTGCTCACCCTGCTGAGTCTGGCCATATGATGGACATGGGCGGCGTAAACGAATTTTATGCTCTTTATAAGCGCGGCGAAAATGCTCCACAAAAAATTGATTTGAAAGGCTATCTTAAAGATATCCAATGGTCTTCTGCCCAAGGTAGTGGCGCTGCTTATTCTGCCATGATTCCAAGAAAAGAAATTCGCTCCATTGGCGACTATGTTTTTGTTGTAGTTCCAGGATATTACATGGAAAAAGAAGAAGACATCTACATGCAACAAATCACCAAACTTATTGTTAACGTTGGTGGCGCTCCTACCATTTGGAATGAGCCATCCGGTCTTCCTTGCGAAATCGTACCCATGATTAAGCCTTATGCAACATGGGCCGGTAACGTGTTCCAAGGTCAAGTGCTTTC
>CAYJHG010000145.1:0-4485 GCA_964369535.1 uncultured Desulfovibrionaceae bacterium | reverse complement strand
TAGCTGTCACGTCCTTTTTAGACTTGGCAGAAATGCGCGCGCGTAGACAGCTCCCCACTTCTATGCAAGACTGGATTGGTTTTATGGGTTCTTACTTAGACTTGAATGGTTTTCCTGTTTTGGAAGGCCTTGGTGCACGCAGTAAAAAAGAAGCTGATGAAAAAGCCCATATAGAATATGAAAAATATCGTGTTATCCAAGACAAGCTTTACGTTGGTGACCTCGAAAGATTTTTGGAACTTAAGGAAAAAGGAAAAAAGCATAAAAAATAAAGGTCTATGTCGTAAGCTTTACCAGCGAAAATATCTTTGTTCCACCATACCTTGTTGACCGTAATAATTTTTTTTATTTTTTAGATGAAGCCCTTGAAAGCTTTTGGGGAAGATCTTTTATTGCGTTATGTTCAATATTAGGTTTAGTTTACACATTTTTTTCAAATTAAATTAGTTACACATAGCATAATTTCTGCAAAGTCCATTTGTAGGTAAATCTGTAGGTATAAAAAATATTTTTATCAAAATAATTGAATAAAACAAACTAAATACCTTGCACTTTCGGAGCTGCTCAAGGCTCCAGTAATATATTTCATAAAGCCCCATAAAGCCCTTAAAGCCTTGTGGGGCTTAACTTTTTGCTTTTGCGTGTGCATAAAGGCTTCTGCACAATTCATTGTGCGGAGTAAAACTGTTTTCGCTAAAAAAATAATCTTTACTCTAAAGTTTTTTTATTTTATCCGTTATTATAAGTAAGCAAAAGTTTTTTTACTTTTAATAAAGGTGCTAATTTATGTTCTCAATCGGAAAGAAATTAAATATTTTCATAGGTAGTGTGCTCATCATAGTTGCTGCGGTGACTATTTTTATTAACTCACTGTTTTATTATGGCAGTATGAGAGATCAGCTTGTAAATCAGCAGCTTCCTTTAATTTCAAAAGAAATTGTTGAAACAATAGACAATAGAGTGCTAGAGGCAGGTAGAGCCATTAGTCTTATTATTAAAAGCCCTACATTGCAAAATTGGATCGCAAAAGGCGAACCAAATGAAGAACTTGATTCTATCTATGAAATGCTTGAAAGCATTCTTTCCACCTATGATGTGCTTGGTGCAAACTTTGTTTCCAACCAAACCAAGCAATATACAGATTTAAATGGCACAAAAAAAGATTGGGCATACCGTGTGAGCGAAACGGATACTTGGTTCACAAGTTTTAGAGATAGCAAAGTTGATGGCAATATTGTTGTCTATGTAAACGACCCGACATGGGGCTATAAAGCCTTTATTAACAGGCGAGTAGAGCATAATGGAAAATTTGCTGGCCTATTATCTATTTCGATAGATATTCGTGAATTTGCAAAAGAGCTGAGTTCACGCACAATTGGTACAGATGGAAAAACTTTTTGCGTGGAAGAAAATGGTGCTATACGCTTTCATGCCGACACCTCACTAATTAACAAAAACATTGTTGATGTGTATCCGCAATATGCTGATATTTTTCCTAAAATGCAAGGGGCGGGAAAGTATTTTGCAGAAATTGAAGGCGAAACTAATGGTAAAGGTGATACAATATACACTTTGAGCACGCATATCCCATCTCTTGGTTTTTACCTTATTACTGAAGCTTCTGAAAATGAATTTATGTCAGAAGTGACAACAGCAACCATAACAAGTGCGCTTGCTTCTCTTGCTTTGACAGTTATTTCTTTAATTTTTGCCTTTATGTTTATTCGGGGCATTGTGAATCCGTTAAAACAAACCGCGCAATTTGCCCAAACTATAAGTACTGGCGAATTAAATGAGCAATTAAAACTTAAGCGTAATGATGAAATAGGTGTGCTTGCCGATGCTTTGCGTGCAATGGTTGTTTCTCTTAGGCAAAAAATTCAGCAAGCAGAGGAATCAAGCGCTTTAGCCAAGGAGCAAATGCTTGCCTCTGAAGCGGCAAAAAATGAAAGTGAAGCGCAACAGGAAAAAATTATAAAAATACTTGATTCTATTTTAGATAATTCACATGATGCCGCAAATATTTCTTTTGCGCTTAACAATGCTGTACAAGAACTTAGCTCGGAAAATAATAATATTATCAATGGCACAAAAGAGCAGATTGTTCAGATGGAAAAAACAAGCGAATCTCTAAATATTATGGTAGATACTTTTAACCAGATAATGCAACTTACCGAAGATGCAGCCTTAAAAGAAGATCAAGCCCGCAATATTGCTTTTGAAGGTGAGGTAAAGGTTCAAGCTGTCATAAAGGCCAATGAAAATGTGACGGAAAATGCCAATATTATGCGTTCAGCCTTGAGCGAATTGCACAGGCAAACAACTGATATTAATAAAATTGTTGAAACGATTAGCGATATTGCAGATCAAACAAATTTGCTTGCGCTAAATGCTGCCATTGAGGCTGCAAGAGCTGGCGAAAGTGGACGAGGTTTTGCCGTTGTTGCAGATGAAGTTCGCAAGCTTGCCGAAAAAACAATGCTTGCAACCGGTGATGTAACTTTAGCAATCAATAAAATACATGAAGCTTCAGCGCAAAATGATAAAAATATGAATAATACATACTTAGCTGTAAATACCGCAACTGAATTGGCAGGTGAAGCAGGCGAGGCTTTAAAAAGCATTGTGGCATTGGCAAAAGAAAATGTTGATCAAGTACATACCATTGCCGGGGCAGTTTCTGAATTATCAAAGGATAGTGTTAATATTTCAAATGCTCTTAAGTCTGTTGAGGATATTACAGAGCAAACAGTGAGTGGTGTAACAACTTCTTCAAAAATAACCCAAGACCTAATGCAGCAGGCTGAAAAGCTTGATTCTGTTATAGCAGATTTGCAAAAAACTTCTGCTAATAGGTAGTCAATAGTGAAAAATAGATTAATGATGCATTGTAAAATGAGTTATAATATTGGAGTGTTTTTGTGAGAGTATGCATTGTCACAGGTGGCGCCCAAGGCTTAGGCAAGGATATGGCACAAAGATTTCTAAAAGAAGGCCATAAGGTTATTGTTTTAGATATTAAACAAATACAAGAAAGCGGTATAGATTTTTTTAAAACAGACCTTGCAGATCCAAAGTCAATCGAAAAAGCTTTTTGTTATATAAAAGAAAAATATACTAAGGCACATATTTTAATCAACAATGGTGCAGTGTCGGTTTTTGTAAAACATATAAGCGAAGTAAACCTTGATGATTATGATAATATTATGGATACAAATTTACGCGGAGCATATTGGTGCGCTAAGGAATTTATACAGCTTAATCAAGGTGAAAACTATGGCCGCATAATAAATATCTCTTCTACAAGATGGCACCAAAATATGGAAGATTGGGAATTATATGGCATGAGTAAAGGGGGCATGGTGTCGCTTACAAATTCTCTTTGTGTTTCTTTAAGGGGCACAAATATCACAGTAAATGCCATAAGTCCCGGGCATATTCACACAGGAGCTTGGAAAGAGCTTGAAGAGCGTGACCATAAAATACACCCTTCAAATCGGGTAGGGGTGCCGCGCGATATTTCCAATACTTGTTTATTTTTAGCAGACCCTGAAAATGATTTTATCAATGGTGCGAATATAGTTGTTGATGGTGGGATGACCAAGAGAATGATATACTAGCGGCATACCGCATTGGTATTAAATTGGTTTTTTTAATAGCCTGATATGCTTCACGGACAGTGAACCTACACTGTGATGGTTCAAAAGTTGATGCTGATTTGCTAGGTCTTTTTGCTGTTCTCCTACAGTAATACCCTGCGCGCACGCCCTTACTAAATGCTTATAATACTTAAGCGAACCCCATGCTCTCATTTTTGCAAGTGTAAAGCAATACGGCCAATATTCTGATATTTTGCGCTTTTATATTTTTATTTTTCTAGTATTATAGAAATGTCTTGACAGGTGCGACAATTTGATTATTCTAGTTCTATCAAAATAAAACCTCTGTGCAATTCATTGTACAGAGTGCTTTGAGCCTTCATGGTTGTCAAATAAAGGAGTGCATAGCTATGCAAGATTATTACTCTATGTTCCTGGATGCCTTGGGAATGTTTCTTTTTCTTGGTATAGAATTGTCAGTGTTATTTATTCTCATCAGTGCGGCAGTAGGTTTGTTGCAACAATATATTCCAGATTCAAAAATACAAGCTTTGTTAGGTGGTTCTAAGGGTAGGGGATATATTTTAGCAGCTCTTATTGGTGCTATAACGCCATTTTGTAGCTGTTCTACCATCCCCATGTTGCGAGGTTTACTTAAGGCCAAGGCTGGATTTGGGCCAACGCTTACGTTTTTATTTGCATCACCACTGCTTAATCCTATTATTTTAGCGCTCTTTGTGGCTACTTTTGGACTTCAAGTCACCATCGTATATACAGCCGTTGCTTTAACTACATCCATTGTGGCTGGGTATATTTTAAATAAAATGGAATTTGAGCAATATGTAATTCCAGAAGGGAGCGTGCCAGACAGTGCTAGCTCTTGTTG
>CAYJHG010000144.1:0-4534 GCA_964369535.1 uncultured Desulfovibrionaceae bacterium | reverse complement strand
CCCAAAACAGCACGTCAATTATTGGAAGCGCTTAATTTGCAAGAAGAAACAGCACTTGTGGCGCGTGAGGGTGAATTGCTTACGCCAGATAGACGCATTTACACCGGTGATTCGGTGCTTGTGCGCAAAGTCACTTCTTCCGGTTAGCAGGCTGCCCCAAAAATGCAATCTGCGTCGTCAGATTCTTTTTTGTTCGTTGCATGGGCCATAAGAGCCCTATGCTTCCTCAAAAAAAGCAATCTTTCTTGCATCTTGTATTTTTTGAACAGCCTGCCTAAAATTGAATTTTGTCCTTGTAAGAAAAATATCTGCCATAATAGACTTTTGCAATAGGTTGTTGATATATTGTGTCACATATACATATTTGGGCTGTGCTTCCTAGCTCTAGCAATCCTGCCCTTTCTTCTCTAGAAAAAATTATACACCAAGGGAAATATCCTGTATTCTTATGGAATGCTTGGCCTTTTTCTTGGTCCATGCCCTCCCATTGCCATTGCTTGTCCACTTTGCGCCAAAAGCACCTGTCTTCCTTGCGCGAAGATTTTCTAAAATTTACCTATGATCTGGCCTTTATCTCGCATAAGGGTAAGCCTTTACATGCGCACCTTAAGGGGCAGGACGGTATTTCTTTCTATTGGTATTCCTTGCTTTTTGAAAAACATCCCAGACTTTGGCCGCAATTATATGAAATTTTTACATTACGCGCTTTGGAACTGAGTTTACAAAAAAATGTTCAAGTTAAAAAAATAATTTTGCACGGTAAGGTACAGCCTTTGTATGAAATTTTGCAAGCATATTGCACGAATAATGGCTTGGAATTGCAGTGTAAAAAGTATGCTTGCGCGAAACCAAAACGAGCCTTCGCTGTATTAAGAAAATTAAAAAATATGCGGAAAGAGCAGTTTTTAAATTATATACCGCATGGTTGCAAGGCAGTTTTACGTTTTTTGCATTGGTGCTTCAGTGTGAAGCGCTTTTTGCCTTGCACTGTTTTTGCACCGCCGAAAGGTGAAAGCGCAGGTGTTCGCTTGGTCACATATGCCCCTCCCCTTGCTCGTTCTTTCGCTCAAGCCACGCAAGGGTATTTTGCTGCACCGTATTGGCAGGGCTTGCAAGAATATGTGCGCCAGTATGCGCGACAGCAAAAAGTGCCTTTGCATTGGCTGTGCATACGCATGCGTAAAAAAGATATGCCCTTGCGCAAGGCTCTTGACACAAGAGAAATATTACAAAAAAAGGCGCAAGCTGAAAATTTGTCTGAGTATTTTTATTTTGCTGAAGAGTTTTTGGATTGCAAAGATATAATGCAGGTTCTTGGGCAATTTGTGCGCATGGCTTTTTGTGGTTTTTCTTTGGAAAGTACCTTAAAAAAACATTGCCATATGCAGCCTTTGGGTTTTAATTATTGGCCACTTACCAAAAAAGTATGGCGCGAAAGTACACAAGGTTGGCGTGGCCTTGAACGTCTTTTGCAACAAAAAGCTTTGCAAAATTATGTGCAGGCCGTGGGCAAGCAGCAATGGACATTGTTCCCACAAGAAAATTGCCCTTGGGAACGCATGCTCATAAGCGCTGTGAAAAAGGCGCAAGCCGGGCCCATTTATGGCGCACAACATTCTTGCGTGCGCCCCACAGATTTTCGCTACTTTGAAGATGCGCGTTTTTATACCTTGGAAGAAGTCCAAAGTCTTTTGCCTGACGCATTTTTTGTGAATGGAGCAATGGCCTTTACACAATATATAGATGCACATATGCCACAGGAATTGGTGCACGCGGCCGAAGCCTTGCGCTATGAATATATTTTACATTTGCAGAAAGAACTATCCGCTATGCCTAAACCTCACACATACAAGCATTTGTATGTGTTGACTTCATTTTTTCCCACAGAAACGCAAAATCAATTCGCCCTGCTTGCAGATTTTTTACATCAAGAAAAAAAGGCTGACCATTGGCAAATATATGTGAAGCCGCACCCTTATTTGCTGCTGGAAACATTTTTACAAGACCATGCCCTGACAGATGGTGTGCAGGTGTTGCACGGGACTATGCAAACATTTTTGCAACATATGATAGACAATATGCGACAAGGCGAGGGGGCAGTGCTTTGGTGCGCAAATTCTACCACTACGGCTTTGGAGGCGGCCTGCTTGGGCTTGCCTTTTTGTGTACAGGGTGTGCAAGATGCTTTTGATCTTTGCCCTTTACAAGGACAAGAGGGGCTTTGTGTTGTAAATACTCTGGCCGATTTACAGGTTTTTTTAAAAAATCCAAAAGCTTTACATATGCCGAAGGATGTATTTTATTTGGATAGCATGTTGTCACGCTGGAAGGAATTTTTAAAAATTTGAAAAAATTTTACAGATTGAGCATATTGCACTCTGGCGTATCGGTGCTCTTTTGTGTATGCTACCAGCTGTTAAGAAACATACAAAGTATAAAAAAAATTATAAAACGATATGAAGGTTATATGGCGCTTGTGACATATCCCGGAGCAGGGTGTATTGTAGAATACTTGGAAGCAAATACCCTGCATATTGCGCTTGTTTTGGAAGAACAAGGCGGTAAGTTGCGCCTTTTATTGCCAAATAGGCGCGAGACAAAGCTTGGTTCCAACAGGCTTTTGCCTTGGTCTGGGCCTATTATTTCTGATATTTCCAGCCGCGATTTGTGCATCAATGCCTTGCTTGAACATAAAGAAAAACGCCAAAAAGCAACAGAAAGTATTGACCCTTTAGAACTTTGGGAACTTTCTGAAGGCGAAATGGACAAGGCCACGGCGCAATGGTTCGCAGAGCTTTTTGGCGAAAATCCTGCTGTGGATACCATAGCGGCCTATGGGCACGCACTCTTGGAATGCAAAAGCCATTTTAAATTTAATCCCCCACATTTTGAAATATTTACTCAAGAAACTGTACAAAAGCGCTTGCAAGAACAAGAGGCCCTGCGCCAGCGCGAAGCCATCATTTCTGGTGGAGCTGCCTTTTTTCGTATGCTCATGGAAGTGCATAATAAAAAACGTAATTTACCCATGGCCAATTCGGCCGAATGGCCCGAAGCCTCTGTGCTTGAGCTTTTGGAAAAAATGCTGCGTCAACGTATTGCTGACCCTGAATGCACAGAAGATGATGCTTTGTGGCGCATGCTGAGCAAGGGCTTACCTACTTTACCTCACATACCTCTTATTTTAGCCACGGCTTGGGGTATTTTACCGGCGCATCATAATTTTTGGTTTGACAGAGCAGACTACACACCGGGTGATGCGTGGTCTGATGCGCATACAGAAGCTATTTTGGATATGGTAGCCAAGGTAGATGGCGGAAATGTGACTACCGACATGCCTTTCATCAGCATTGACAGCAGTACCACGCGCGACATTGACGATGCCTTTTATATGGAAGAAAATGCAGACGGCACCTTGCGCTTGCATTTGGCATTGGCTTGCCCAGCTTTACTTTGGTCTTTTGCCTTTGCCGAGGCTTCGTCATTGGATAGGGCAGTTTTACGCCGTGCCACAAGTATTTATTTGCCCGAGGGCACACATCATATGCTGCCGGAAGTATTAGGTACAGATAAACTTTCCTTGCTTGCACAGCATGTGCGCCCGGCTCTTTGTGTCACTTGTGATGTGAACGCAGAAGGCAGGGTGACTTCTTGCACGCCACATGTAGAATGGGTGAAACTTGCGGACAATCTTTGTTATGAAGATTGCGAGGCTGTGCTTGAAAATGGTGCAGATAATAGGGCAAAAGATTATGCGCAGCAATTACAGCTTGGAGAAAAACTTGCCATTTTGCGCCAAAATATGCGCGTGTCTGACGGGGCTGTGATTTTAGAAAGGCCGGACACCAAAATTATTTTGCAAGGTGAAGGCCAAGACATTAAGGTGAGCATTGAAGAAGCCAGTGCAACACCTAGGGCGCAGCTTTTGGTGTCGGAAATGATGATTCTAGCCAGCGCTGCCATGGGTTTATGGGCTAAGGAGCATGATATTCCCCTATGGTACCGCACTCAAGATGTGGCTGTGCCGCGTGAATATGCAGGTGTGTGGAAAGAACCGCACCATATGGCACGAATTATCAAAACATTGGTTCCGTCCATTTTAGAAATGCAGCCGCGAAACCATGTGGGGCTTGGTCTAAGCGCATATGCGCCCATAACATCGCCCTTACGGCGCTATACAGACCTTATTAACGAGGCCCAAGTGGTAAATTATTTGCTTAAGGGCACACCGCGCTTTACACAGGAAAATTTAGAACATATGCTACTCTCTGTGCAGATGCGTCTTGACGTTGCCGGTCAAATACAGCGTTTTAGGCCAAGGTATTGGCGGCTTTTGTATTTGCGACAGCGAGGCGATAAGATATGGTATGATGCTGTTGTTACAGAAGAAAATGACGCTTTTGCCACAGTAAACTTGCCATTGGAGCAAATATTTTTGCGTGGGAAAAGACATTTTTTTGGTGAGAGGGCTTGCCCTGGGCAGCAAGTGCAAGTGCGTATTGGCAAAGTTAATCCTTTGCTTAATGAAATGAGC
>CAYJHG010000143.1:2847-4539 GCA_964369535.1 uncultured Desulfovibrionaceae bacterium | reverse complement strand
CCAAGAAAAGTAAAAAAGCCCACACCGTCGGTGATGGTGGTTAAAAATATGCTGGAAGCTTGTGCCGGATCGCGCCCAAGAGCACGCAGTATAAGCGGAATAGAACCACCCGCAATGGCGCCAAGCAGCATGTCACACAAAAGCGCCCCACCCATAACCATGCCAAGCATAAGGTTATTGGTTAAAAGCCACACGCCACCGCAAGCCAAAAGCGCCATAACAGAACCCGTGGCAAAACCAATTTTGCCCTCGCGAAATACTGCAAGCCACGAGCGCTTTGCGTCAAAGCGTTCTGTGGCCAATTGGCGAATAATAACCGCCAATGCTTGTTGGCCTGTATTTCCTGCTTGATTGGCCACCATGGGCATAAGCACTGCTAAAATGGCCATGCTGGCAATGGAGCCTTCAAACATATAAACCACAGAGGCAGACACTGCGGAATTAAAAAGATTTATGAGCAACCAAGGCAAGCGCTTGCGCACAGATTCAAACCAAGGCGTGTCGGTGGTTTCTTCTGGGTCTGCCCCCACCATGCCAAGCATGTCAGCACTGGCTTCATCATTAATAATATCCAAAATATCATCGTAAGTTACAACGCCCATAATATGCCCTTCATAGTCTACCACCGGTATGGCCATGAAGTTATAGTGCGAAAGTAAATTTGCCACTTCGCCTTTTTCCATATCATAAGGAACGCTGATAACGCTGTGTGAACTGAGCATGTCGGCAATGCGCGTGCCGGGGCGTGAAAGCATAAGGTCGCGTAAAGAAAGCACACCCACAAGAATATCGTGTTTGTCCACCACATAGCCATAATAGGGCGTTTCTTTATCTTCCATTTCATGGCGGATTTGTAAAATGGCTTCGTCGGCAGAAAGTTCTTCCGGCAATAAAATAATTTCAGTATTCATAACCCCGGCGGCAGAATTGGGGTCAAAGGTGAGCAAATTGCGCAGTTCTTCTGAATCTTCTTTGCCAAGTTTATCAAGCAGGGCGTCGCGGTGATCGTCTTCTAGCTCATCCAAAACGTCGGCGGCATCGTCGGGCGACATTTCGGCAATAATTTGGGCGGCTGTGTCGGGGTCAAGGTTTTCTAAAACGTCCACAGCCACATTTTCATCAAGCTCGGCTAAAGCTTCTGCTGCGTCTTCTTTTGGCAAATGACGCAGCACACAAACTTGCTTTTCAAGGCTTAAATTTTCAATATGGTCTGCCATGTCGGCAGGGTGCGCAAAGGCATTGTGCAAAGAACTGTCTTCCCTGCAAATTTCAGGTACTTGCATCCAGTCGCCGGCTTTGTGCACAGTGCTGCTTTGGTCTTTATTTGTACGCTCTTGGTTGTGCTCTGTATTTTCTGCCACGGCAAAACCTCTTAAATGTCTTGTGAATTTTATCTCAATGTAAGTCTTTGACTTGACGAAATTTTCGTACAGTTCTATGAGAAGCTGAATATTGCCGCAAACATTGTGCGACACAGGTTTTATAGCACTAAGAAACCATGGGGACAAGCCATGCAGGGTACATTATTTCAAGAAGTTTTCAGTGAAGAAGGTATTAACTTCTTAAAATCAAACATTCTTCTTGCTTTACAAGAAGATGGTTCAGACCTTACAGCTCAAGGCATTTTCCCTGAACAACAAAATATACGCGCACATATAATTGCCAAAGAAGACACTTTTGTGACAGCTTTGT
>CAYJHG010000143.1:0-2747 GCA_964369535.1 uncultured Desulfovibrionaceae bacterium | reverse complement strand
AAAAAATAAAAAAATAAAATAAGCATAAAAAGGAAAATTATGAGTAATATAGCGCAAAAGATACAAGAAGTTAAAGCCAGCCTTGGGGACAAGGTGTGTATAGTTGGGCATCATTATCAAGCAGAAGAAGTGGTAAGGCATTGTGATATAGCCGGTGATTCTTTGGAATTGGCGCGCAAAGTGGCGGCTGTCACAGCGCCGCACATTATTTTTTGCGGTGTATATTTTATGGCAGAATCGGCAGCTTTGCTCGCGCGTGAAGGGCAAAGTGTTTACATTCCCGATGCAGATGCTGACTGTGTTATGTCGCAAATGGCTCCGGCTCCTTTGCTTGAGATAGTTCTCACAAAGTTGTGTGAAGAGGCTCAAGCCAAGGGTAAAACCATTGTGCCTTTGGCTTATGTAAATACGTCTTTGGCGGTTAAAGATGTGGTGGGGCGTTTTGGTGGTGCTGTGTGCACTTCTGCCAATGCCAGCACCATGCTCAAATGGGCGTTAGGTATGACTGATGATAATAGCGTGGGTGATGCGCAGCGCCAAGTCCTTTTTTTACCGGATCAAAACCTTGGGCGCAATACGGCAGCGCAGCTTGGGCTTAGCGAAAAAGATTGGCACAGCCTAAATGTCCGCAAGCAGGGCACTTGCCTTGATTTAGAGGCCGCCAGTAAAGCTCGCATATTGCTTTGGCCTGGGTATTGTCCCATCCATGAAGATTTTAGCACAGAGCAAGTGGCGGCCATGCGCGAAAAATATCCCCAATGTAAGGTGGTGGTGCATCCTGAGAGCACTCCAGAAGTGGTGAATGCATCTGACGGTTCAGGCTCCACATCGTATCTTATTGATTATGTGGCAGGCAGCACCAAGGGTAGCACCATTATCATTGGCACCGAAACTAATCTTGTGCAGCGCTTGGGCGAGCGCTTTGCCAATCATTGCACAGTCATTCCTTTGCGTATTACGTATTGCTCTGATATGGGCAAAATTACAGAAGAAAAACTTTTGCAAAGCCTTATGCGCTTGCACAATGCAGAAGAAGCAAGAGAATTTGCTGTGAAAATTCCATCCGCACAAATGGAGGCTGCGCGTAAATCGCTTGAGCGCATGCTCGAAGCTTGTGCTAAAGCCGGAGTATAATTTGCAAGAAAAAGATAGGCTCTATACCCAAGTTCTCATAGTTGGTTCCGGCCTTGCCGGTTGTACTGCAGCTTTAGGCATGGCAGATGCCGGGCTTGACGTGCTTTTGATTTCTCCCGGAGAAAAACTTGGTGGCGGTAACTCTGAATTGGCGCAAGGCGGCATTATTTATAAGGCAGGCCAAGCCAATGACAAAGAAACTTTGGCTAAAGACATATGTATAGCCGGGCATAATTATAATTATTCTGCCGCAGTAGAGCATCTTTGTGAAGAGGGGCCAAAGGCTGTTGATTCAATTCTTATAGAACGCTTGCAAGTGCCCTTTGATAAAAATGCCGATGGTTCTTGGCACCTTACGCGTGAAGGTGGCCACGCTATGCCGCGTATTTTGCATAGCGCAGATTATACAGGTGCTAGCATTATGCAGGCTTTAACAAAAGCTGTGGAAAAGCATCCGCGCATTACTTTTGCATCTGGTTGTCAAGCTATAGATTTGCTTACCAGCCGGCATCATGCGCGAAATTCTGATTATCGTTATCAAGTGAAAAATCGTTGCGTGGGTGTGTATGCCTATAATGCAAGCCTTGGTGGACCGCAGACTATTTTAGCAGATTACACGGTGCTTGCCAGTGGTGGTGTAGGTAATATATTTTTGCATTCTACCAATTCCACACAATGCGTGGGTTCTGCCATATCCATGGCGCATCGAGCGCAAATTGCCCTTGCCAATGTGGAGTTTATGCAATTTCATCCCACGGCCTTATACAGCAAAAATCACCATAAACGCGACCTTATTACCGAAGCCATGCGCGGCGAAGGTGCAAAATTGCTTGGCAGTGATGGTAAGGCTTTTATGCAAGAATATGACGCGCGTGGCGATTTGGCGCCGCGTGATATTGTTTCTCAGGCCATGGTCACAGAAATGCTGCGTAAAGATGAAGTGTGCTTATATTTAGACGCAAGCTCCATGGATGTGGACATTGCAAAACGCTTTCCCACTGTATATCAAAGTTGCCTTGCTATGGGGCTTGATATTTGCAAAGATCCCATACCTGTTGTGCCGGCGGCGCATTATTTTTGCGGCGGCATTCTTACAGATGATCGTGGGCGCACAGAATTGCATGGTCTTTATGCCATTGGTGAGTGCGCGTGCACAGGTTTGCACGGCGCAAATCGTTTAGCCAGTTCTTCTTTATTAGAAGCGCTCACTTGGGGGCATAGTGCTGCCAAAGACATAATTGAGTGCAGCAAATATGAAGATTCTTTACCAAAAGGTTTACGCAAGGCCATCCCCAATTGGGATCCTGTTGGCAATGAACAAAATGATGACCCTGCCCTTATTGCCCAAGATTGGGCCAACATTCGCCATACCATGTGGAATTATGTGGGCATTTCTCGTTCATCTGCTCGCTTGCGTCGTGCCTTCCAAGATTTACGCGAGCTTTCGCGCCATATTCACGATTTTTATAAACGCACCCAAATCACTCCAGCTCTTATAAATCTTTTTCACGGGGCACACACAGCCTATGTGATAACCCAAGCGGCCATGCGCAATAAACAAAGCCAAGGCTGCCACTATAGGGAAGATGCCAGAAAGTAGGGAATGTTACTTC
>CAYJHG010000142.1:0-4546 GCA_964369535.1 uncultured Desulfovibrionaceae bacterium | reverse complement strand
TGGTGAGTTCGTGAAATCCAAATTCTTCCATAAGGGTGAGCAAAATGGCAGAACCGGCCACGAGAACTTCTGCGCGGCGTGAGCTTATGCCTGGCAAAGCGCAACGTTCTTCGGCTGTAAGGTCGCGTATAAATTTTGCTGCTTTTCTAAGTCCTTGCAAGGTGATAGTTTTTTGGTCAGAAGCGGGGCTTGTGCCGTATTGTAAGCGATGGCTTATGTTATGCAGGGCAAGGGCTGTACCAGAACTTGCTACCATTTCTTTAATCCCCTGATTTTTCACTTGCGCAATGGTGTGAGAAGCGGCATTGCGCACATGTTGGCACATTCTGGCAAAGATGTCGGTGGAAACTTTGTCCTTGTTATTGGTCAAAAAACGGTTGGTCAAGCGTACGCAGCCTAATTTTAAAGAATCGAGGCTTTCATAGGTGACAGAATTACCAATGGCCACTTCGGTACTGCCGCCGCCAATATCAATAAAAATGCGCGTACCAAGACTATAGGGTAAGCCACTGGAAACACCAAGGTAAATAAGGCGTGCTTCTTCTTGCCCGGGTATGATTTGCAATTCAAGGTCGGCTTCAAAGCGCACATGTTTTACAAAATCTTGGGCATTTAAGGCATCGCGCATGGCGGCTGTGGCCATGGGCAACATTTCACTCACGCCATAGGTGCGGCACATATCCATAAAAGAGCACAATACAATCAAGGTTCGCTGCATGGCAGATTCTTGCAAATATCCTGTTTCAAAGGAATTTTCTCCAAGCCGCACCATGTGCTTAACACGGTTGACTATGGAATACGCACCATTTGGCAAAACCTGCACCAAGAGCAACCTTGCCGAATTACTACCAAGGTCTATGATGCCAATTCTTTTTTCATTATGGGGGGCTTGTGTCATATGCTATGCTCGTTACAGATTACCAGAGCTTTTAGAGCTGCAACTCACATCTTTGCCAAACACTTGGCAAAAAAGCTCTTTTTTCTGATCGATTCTTAAAATTTCGGCTTGGCAATCGTCTTGGCAGTGAACCAAAAGGTGCACAGAATGTTTGTTTATTGTGACTTTTACCTTGTTTATGGCCGCTTTATGGCTAAAGTCCAAGGCGTCTGCCAGACGGATAATGCCAGAAAGAATGCGTATGGCTTGTTGCTCTTTTTTGTCTAAAGCTGCAAAGCGCCATTGTTGTATATCTGGAGCTGCTCGCCTATGATAGCGTGCCACAAGCGCCACTAAATGGCGGATTTTTTTATCCACCGGTCGTATTTCTCCGGCTCTAATCATGGAGGCAGAGGCTTTGTGGTGGCCTCTTTTACCATAAATCCAACCTATATCGTGTAATTGTGCAGCTTCAATTAAGATGTTCTTCCAATATTTATTCAAATTGTGCAATGCTTCGGTGCCTGTAAAGATATTTTCGGCAAGCTTTGCCACTTGCTCTCCGTGAGCCAATGACTCTTCAAGAGACGAGGAAATCCAAGTAATCATGTGTTGTTCTGTGCTTGTTGGCATATATCCACCGCATTATTTTTTGGTTTTCTTTTGGGCTTTTTCGCGCATGTGCATCATAAGATTTTGCGCATGTAAAGGTGTTTCGTGGCGAGCAACTTTTTTGCGCGAATACGAACCGTCGGTATTAAGTGTATAGGCCTTTGCCGTATCGTTAAGATGTGGCATAAGGATATCGTCAAAAAGGTGTTTGCGTATGTCTTGGTCTAGTATGGGGACAAGGGTTTCTATGCGCCTATCGAGGTTGCGCTGCATAAGGTCTGCACTGCCCATATAGATGCGCTCATCGCCATTGTTATGGAAATAGAATATGCGTGGGTGCTCTAAAAATCTGCCCACCAATGAAGTCACTTCAATATTATCGCTAATGCCTTGTATGCCAGGGCGTAAACAGCATACGCCGCGCACTTGCATGCGCACTTCAACGCCTTGCATGGCGGCAGTGTAGAGAGCGCGAATACAAGCTGGGTCGGCAATTTGGTTGCATTTAATATATATTTTGCCATTTTTATGCTGCTTGTGCATGTCTATTTCGTTTTGAATGGCTTGTAAAAGACCATTGCGTATGCCAAAAGGCGAAACAAGTAATTGTCTATAGCTTTCTTGCTCGGCATAGCCTGTCATGGTGTTGAAAAGGTCGCTCACATCGGCGCAAATTTGCGCATGTGATGTAAAGAGGCTTAAATCTGTATATATTTTTGCTGTGGTGGGATTATAATTGCCAGTGCCAATGTGCACATAGCGCCGAACCCCATGTGGTTCACGTCTAACCACAAGGCACAATTTGGCATGGATTTTCATGCCGGGCATGCCATATACCACATGTACGCCGGCTTTTTCCATTTCTTCAGCCCAAGTGATATTGCGTTCTTCGTCAAAGCGGGCTTTAAGTTCCACAACAGCTGTTACCTGCTTGCCAAGGCGCCTAGCATCAATGAGCGCATCCACAATGGGCGAAGAAGAACCCGCTCTGTACAGGGTTTGCTTAATGGCCACCACGTGTGGGTCTTGGCTTGCACGCTGAATAAATTCTTGAACGGGCATAAAGCTGTCATAAGGATGGTAGAGCAGCATGTCCTTTTCGGCAAAATGCTCAAAAATGGTGGCGTCGTTTTCATCCTTAAATACAGGGGGCATGGTAGGAGTGAGGTTTTCGTCCTTAAGCCCCGGTCGGTGCAGGCCATAAAGTTCCATCATTTCTGAAAAAGCCAAAGCCCCTTTTATGCGGTATACTTGGAAGGGTAAAAGCTCTAAGCGCTCCATGAGAAAGGCACGTAACTCTGCCGGCGTTTCTTCGGAAACTTCAAGGCGAACCACATCTCCGAAGCGGCGCTGGTCCACAAGATCGCGGATGGCGTCCAAAAGGTCATCGGCTTCGTCTTCTTCAATTTCAATGTCTGTATTACGGGTAATGCGAAACATGCCGGAAGCCACAATTTCATGCCCGGGAAAAAGGCTTTGCAAATGCTGTTCGATGAGGTCGTCGGAATAAATAATGTCATTGTCGCGCGTATTGGCAGAAAAGCCAAGGGCTGCGTAAGTTTTGGCGTCCTTGGTGCGCGGCGTAAACAAAAAACGCGGCACATTATTGGGTGTTTTAAGTCTGGCATAACGGGTAATGCCGTGCTTGTCGCGTAATTGCACAATAAAGTTGCGTGTTAAATTCGTTATAATTGGCAAGGGATGGCTTGGGTCTATGGCCTGTGGGGTGAGCACGGGATATATTTCGTCCAAAAAGTATTGGTCTAAAAATTTTTGCTGTTTTTTATTGAGGGCGCTGTAGGATAAGATGCGTACACCACGGTCTTTGAGTTGGCGAATGAGCTTTTTGCGCCAATGGTCTTGGGCTATAGAAACAAGGCGCAAGGTTTGGCGGCGAATTTCTGCTAACTGTCTGCTCGGGGGAATTTTGTCTGGGGCGGTGTTTGCCGCATTGTTTTTGTATTGACGCATGAGGTTGGCCACACGCACCATAAAAAATTCGTCTAAGTTGTTATAAAAAATACTTAAAAATTTTAATTGCTCAAGTAAAGGGGTTTTTGGTTCAAGCGCTTCTTGTAAAACTTTGGCGTTAAATCCAATCCAATTTATATCTCTATTAAAATAAAGGCTTTGACAGGTGAGTTCTTCTATTTCTTGAATGGTGCATTGCGCTTCGTGATCTGGTTGCAAAGAAGCATTTAAGGCTATGGGGCATTGGGGTGCTGGGGTTTCTTGCAGAGCCAATGAGTCTATATCTTCAATATTTATTGTGTTTTTTTGATGCGTAGCCATGGGCGTCTCCTTCATAATACAGCAATGGCATTGCGATATTTTTTGTGCATAAAAGGCTTTACGAACAAAAGTTTGAGTATTATTTTGATGATAGTAAATCAGTTCTAAAGTATTATAGTTTTTTTCAGTATAGTGCAGCATGCGTTAAAATTCAACCAATGTTAATGTTACAATTTGGCTTTTATGTTTTGGAAACTTCTGCATAATTCATTATGTAGAGCTTCATAGAGCGTTGACATAGTCAGCGCGACCGAAAATCAAGAATAGGTGGAGCTTTGCTTCACCGCTAAGTGATTGATTTTCGTGCCTTTCGCTCTGCACATTTGGCTGTGGTGTTTAGGTGATTTTTCAAATTTTAACCATTAATTTATATTTGAAAAAAATCATGCAGAGCTTTCTTTTAGGGAATGCCCAAAAAAAAGAGTGCTTTTGTAGTAATATTTTGCTAGAGTGTGCCTGTCTTTGGGCTGAAATAGCAATGAACATTGCTTATTGCCTTTTGTTCCGATAGTTTAGCTGTGTATAGAAAGGCGAGCTTTCGGGCTCTGTATGCGTGTTCTTTTGTATGTACTGTGCATATAGCATGCATATGGGGACATTTGTAAAAATTCGAGCGTGTTTTAGGCTCGCTCATCAGGTAACAGGCCTTCGTATGCGCATATTGTGCATATGACCTACCGGTAGGCCTTGCATAGTGCAAGGCGTGCAAATTTTCCAATCGAGGAGTTGGCATGAAAAAACAGGCTAGGGTACTCAAATATGGAT
>CAYJHG010000141.1:0-4565 GCA_964369535.1 uncultured Desulfovibrionaceae bacterium | reverse complement strand
TTCTTGGGGGCGGCGCAAACGGTTACCGGTTCTTGTTATATTATCGAAGCCTGCGGTGCGCGTTTTACTGTGGATTGTGGCATGCATCAAGGTAATAAAGCCATTGAAGAGCGCAATTTTTCTACAGAGTTATATAGGCCTGAAGATTTAGACTTCATTCTTATGTCGCATGCGCATATGGACCATTCGGGGCTTTTGCCGCGCATGGTTCGGCATGGATTTAAAGGGGCTATTTATTGCACTGAGCCTACTAAGGACTTGCTAGAAATTATGTTGCTCGACAGTGCGCATATTCAAGAAGCAGAAGCACGGCAAAGGGCAGAAAAATATAAAAGACGTGGCAAAAAAACCTTGCCGGAACTTCTTTATTCCATGCAAGATGCTGAAAATACGCTGCCATATTTGCAAATAGTGCAATATAAAGCAACATTTGAGCCGCATCCTGGCCTAAAGATAACATTTCAAGATGCTGGGCATATTCTTGGTTCAGCCTCCATTTATATTGAAGCCACAGAAAATGGTGAAACCACCTCAGCCTTGTTTTCAGGGGATCTTGGACGCCCGCAAGCTCTTATTGTGTGCGACCCAGAGCCACCTCAGGCGGCGGATTATATTTTTGTGGAGTCTACCTATGGCGACAGAAACCATAATAATGAAGTGGGTGCTGTGGATGAATTGGCTGATGCCATAGCCTATAGTTATGCTAACAAAGAAAAAGTGATTATTCCGGCCTTTGCCGTAGAGCGCACTCAAGAGCTGTTGTTTTGTTTGCATAAATTAGCCAATGAAGGACGCTTGCCAGCTGATATGCCCATATATGTGGACAGCCCCATGGCCATACGCGCCACGCAAGTTTTTACAAAGCATGCTCACCTTTTTGATGCAGATGCCAAGGCTTTATTCAGTAAAGGAGATGATCCCTTTTATTTGCCTAATTTGCGCTATACCATGGATGCAGAAGAATCGCGCATGATTAACGATGTGCCGGGATCTGCCATTGTTATTTCTGCCAGTGGCATGTGTAATGCCGGACGTATTCGCCATCACTTGCGCCATAACTTATGGAGGCCTGGTGCCAGTATTGTTTTTGTGGGATACCAAGGTGTTGGCACTCCGGGCAGACAAATTGTGGAAAAAGCCAAAACGCTCTCACTTTTTGGTGACGATGTGCCCGTTGCGGCGCGTGTGTTTACCATTGGGGGATTTTCTGCCCATGCCGGACAAGTGCAGATTTTAGAATGGCTCAAACCCGCTGCCAGTCAAGGAAGCCGCATTGTGCTTACCCACGGTGAAGAAAAGGCTCAGACTGTGCTTGCCGCGCGCATAAAAGAAATGTATGGTGTGGATGCCATCATACCTGATTATTTGACAGAATTAGAACTTCATCAAAAACGTGAAGTTGTGCTCACACACCACGATGACTTGGCTCAGCCAAGGGTTGATTGGAAATATGTAACCGAAAGAGTGGAAGGGAATTGGCTAGAGCTCAAACAGCGAATGCAAAATCTTGAAAATCGGCCTTGGGTTGAACAAAGTGAATTGCATGAAAGCTTATTACGATTTGATTATGAATTGGCAAAACTTATATCGAGAATGTAGTGCGTATTATTTCAGGAACCTTTAGGGGACGTATTTTAAAAACCGTGGACGGGCCAGGATATAGGCCGGCCATGTCTAGAGTTCGCGAAGCGCTTTTTTCCATGCTGGAGTCACGAGGTGTGGTGTGGTCTGCCACTCAGGCTTTGGATGTGTTTGGCGGCAGCGGTTCCCTTGCTTTTGAGGCCTTAAGCCGCGGCGCACAAGGAGCACTTATTGTGGAAAATGCTCCTAAGGCTGTGCGCTGTTTACAGCAAAATGCCGAGGCCTTAGGTCTTGATGCAAGTAGGGTTCGTATTATACAAGAAGATGCCATTAAGGCACTTGGGAAAAGGCCTGCCATAAAGTATGACGTAGTTTTTATTGACCCGCCTTATGGAAAAAACCTTCTTATGCCCACCATAAGAAATATTTTACGGTGCTTTTGGGTAGATGAAGGCGCCATTATCACGGCAGAAGTGGAAGCAACAGTACCCTTTGATGCCGAAAATGCTCATCCTGATTTGACAATTTTAACCGAACGCAGCTTTGGACAAACACGAGTAATTGTATGGAAAGTAGAAAAGAGTGCATAGCCATATATCCCGGAACTTTTGATCCCATTACCAATGGGCATTTAAGCCTTATTAATCGAGGATGCAGTATTTTTGATAAAGTTATTGTGGCTGTGGCTGACAATACTCCAAAGGCTCCTCTTTTTTCTCATGCAGAAAGGATTGAGATGGCTAGGGAGGCTTTGGGGCATTTGCCGGGAGTGGCCGTAGAACCATTTTCTGGTCTGCTTGTGGATTATGTGCAAAAACGTGGTGGGCATGTAATTTTGCGCGGCTTACGCGCGGTGTCTGATTTTGAATTTGAATTTCAATTAGCACTCATGAACCGTAAGCTTTGTCGTGAAATCCAAACGGTATTTTTAATGACTGATTATCAGTGGCTGTATATAAGTTCTACTATTATTAAGGCCGCGGCCAGCCATGGTGGTGATGTGACAGATCTTGTGCCAGATAATGTGGTGCAAGCCTTGCAAAAAAAATATACGTCCGGTGAAGTGCGCCAAGCCACCCCTTGTCTTGCGCCCAGTGCTGGAGGTTTTAGAGTTTCATGAATTCATTGCCACGCGTTTTGTGTTTTGCAGGGCCCACTGGTGCCGGTAAAACAGCTTTGGCATTGACCTTGGCTGAAATACTTGGCGGGGAAATTGTTAATACAGATTCACGCCAAGTGTATGCGGACTTTCCCATCATAACAGCTCAACCAAGTGCTGCAGAAAGGGCTTTTTGTCCTCACCATCTCTACGGTTTTTTGCCAACACACACAAAGCTTTCGGCCGGCAGTTTTTCTGCCATGGCCATGGAAAAAATTTTGGAGATTATAGAAAGGGGCAAAGTGCCCATCTTGGTAGGGGGCACAGGTTTGTATTTTAAAACTTTGCTTCAGGGCATATGTACTATTCCAGCTGTACCAAAAGATTTGACAGAAAAACTTGTGCAACGTTGTGAAGAAGAGGGCAGTCATGTCCTTTATGAAGAGCTTTTGCATATTGACGCAAAGTATGCGGCTCGAATACATAAAAATGATAAACAGCGCATAATTAGAGCTTTAGAAGTGTATGCTGCTACGGGCAAAAATTTTAGCTGGTGGCATGAACATGATGTTCCAAAGCCCATGGTGCAGGGTTTATACATAGCCTTAGACACTGATTTAAATCAATTAACTCCAGTGCTTGCCAAGCGTATAGAGCTTATGCTTTTACAAGGTGCGCTTACAGAAGCAAGAGCTGCCTTAGAAAAATGTGCCGATGCTAAGGCTCCGGGTTGGTCTGGCATTGGTTGTCAGGAATTATATGCGCATATGTGCTTGGGGCTAGATTTTGAAGAAGCTTTAGAAAGGTGGCGCATTAATACGCGAGCCTATGCCAAGCGCCAGCTCACATGGTTTAGAGCGCAAAAAGATATTATTTGGTTTTCACCAAAAGATATACAAGAAATATGTAACATGGTGAAAAATTACTTTAAATGAATTTTATTTAATTATTAGTACAGAAGTAGAAAATATGAATAGTTATTGACATAAAAAATATCGTATTGTATGTCACGGAGTAAGTCACAGGAGTTAGCAATAAACTCCTGTTCTTTTTTGGAAAAAATTTGAAGGACTCAATTATGCAAATGTATGTGGTTCAAACGCGTGAAATTGACGATGCCGACGCTGCTGTTGCAGAAATATTGCGCGATTTACCAGACTCTGTGATAAATAGAAAAAATGATCAACATTCCCTTGGTTTGTTGGTGACTCACGCCGACGCTCTTTCTTCTGGCGTAGTGGCTGCCATTTGTGAAATGCTTCCTTTTGACGTGGTGGGTATGACTTGTTTTGCTTCTTGCAGTGGGGGCGAAGTGGATTTAGATTTGCTCACACTGGTGGTTTTAGAAGACGAAGAAATTATATTTGCCACCGCCCTGACAGATGCTTTGTACGATGAAGGCAAGGACGCCAAACTATACAAAGCTTCCATTGAAAAGGCCTATGCCCAGATTAAAAAAACACTTAATGACGAAAAACCTGCATTAACTCTGACCTATATGCCATTTATTCCTGAAGTTATAGGGCAAGATATGACAAATTGTATAAGTGAACTCACAGACGAAGCCCCTCTTTTTGGTGGGCTTGCCAGCGATCACACCGCCCACGGTGAGCAAACATATATTATCTATAATGGTCAATATGTTAAAGATAAACTTGCCCTTGTGTGTATGGGGGGACCGGTGAGGGCTTCATTTAAATTTGCTTCTTTGAGCCCCGATAATATTCAAAATAAAGTAGGTATTATCACAAAATCAATGGATAATATTGTGCAAACTGTAAATGATGTGCCTATAGCAAATTATGTGAAGTCATTAGGCATACCGCCTGAATCTTGGGATGAAGCAGGTTATATTGTGCCATTTCTTGTGGATTATAAGGATGGA
>CAYJHG010000140.1:0-4602 GCA_964369535.1 uncultured Desulfovibrionaceae bacterium | reverse complement strand
TACTGCTCGAAAACTTGTTTTCGCAAGCGGCGCAAATTTGCAAAGCAAATTTGACGTACAAGACCTCTGCACAATTGTGCAAAGGTCTTAACTTGACAAAAGCTTTTTTTTTTGCCAAGTTGCACGGGCTATACAACCAAAGACCCGAAAAAAGTTATAAAGGTTTTATACCTAAGGAGGCCATATGGCAAAAGAAGGCGCCATTGAAGTAGACGGCGTAGTGCAAGAAGCATTACCCAATGCCATGTTTCGTGTGGAATTAGAAAACGGACACACAGTGTTAGCGCATATTTCCGGAAAAATGCGTAAATTTTATATACGCATCCTTCCCGGCGATAAAGTTAGGGTGGAACTTTCTCCCTATGATCTAACCCGTGGGCGTATTACCTATCGCATGAAATAAACCATAAATACACTTCTTATAGCTTCAGCAATTTTAGCTTTCTTCTGGCTTCAATTTTATGGGCGCAGATTATGTGCCAGCGCACAGCACAATATTTCTTCCACCTGTGTTGCCGGTGTTGGTTGCGCCTTTTGTGCTACATAGCGTACATTTTGTGCCGTATCGCGTAAAATTTTAGGAATGTCTAAAGGTTCATGTGCCTCATCAATGGTCTTTTGTGCCATTTGCGTCATGATGGCCGCGGTTACAAAACCGGTTACAAGGTCTCCCGTACCGCCAATGGCTTCCATGCTGGCTATGCTTGGCGCATTCACTTTTGAAACCATGTGCCCATCTTGCACAATGTAATCGCATTCACCCTTTATAATAAGATTTTTTGCTATATTCTTATGCTGTTTGGCGCGTTGCACCAAGGCTGGAATATCTCTTTCTTCCGCCAATAAAAACCCGCGCGTATAAAATGGATGTGGTGCATGCTCATCGGCCAAAAAAGCCATTTCGCCCACATCCGGCGTAAACACGTCATAAAAGTCCGCATAACCGCTCATTTTGGCCACATACATAAAACCTGCATCGGCTATTAAAAATGGCTTATGCTCCAAAGCTTCACAAGCCATGAGCACGCGATTATGCCCGTCTACATCAGGGAAAAGATAATGAAAGGTCACCCCGTCCCATTTTTGTTCTTGCAATACTTTTGTGGCTAAAGCTTCATACAAAGCGCGGCTGCCCACACCGTCTCCCGTGTCACCCACCAAAAGGCAAGAGATACTATGTTGCTCTTGGCTTACATTGTTTAAGGCCACAAGAACACTTGCCATAAGCGAAGTTGTGCCGCGCTGCACGCCTAAACTTAGCCCTTTGCTGCTTAACAAAGTTAGTTTTTGTGCATGTTCTGCTGTTTTTGGCTGGTAGGACAAACGCCATGTATCCAAATCTAAAGAGAAATTTTCTTCAGGAATAATACCACATATGAGCCATTGCATTATGGCACCTCATCTGTTTTTTGCTCAGAAAAAAGCCTTTTTGCCTCTGCAAAAGCCTTTTGCAAAGCATAAGAGCACAATGTTTTGCCATGCAAGCTTGGTTCTTCTGCTTGCAAAATATTTTTGTGCATAAGACGTGCGGCAAGATACGGCACATCAGGGCAACCTCCGCCAGAAATATTCACTATAATACCACTGTCTTTTTCAAGGGTGATTTTCATATTGGCCGCGCGAACCATGTACCACTTACCATAATCTTTTACATGAAAAAGTGACACAGGCTCAAGCACTTCCTTGGCGGCATCATGGGTTAAAGTTACCACTTGCAAAGGCTGTATGTTCTTTTTTTCAAGCTCTTTTGTTATGGCAAGTTCAAAAAGTACATCAAAAACAATGACCATATCACAACCGGTGCGTAATTCTGGGGGTGGACCCTTTACTTCTACAGTAAAACCACCTGCCTTAAGCACTCGCTCCGCTTGTATAACCTCTGATGTGTGCGAAAACACAAGTATGCCCTGCCGCACCCCTTGTAATTTAGGGGTGGGCAAAGCATCATTTTGTGATTTTTTAAAAGATGGAAATAATTTTTTTAATTTATCAAACATATTTTATGTATTTTTATGTGTAATTTCCAAACGGTGTTCGCCATTTCCTAAGTTCATAATACCAACTTGCCAACCATTATTTGTAGCCGCACGAGTAATATTTTCTTTGCTTGCTTCTGCATCCACAAGTACCGAAAAAGGCGTGTTTCCTTTTAAATGCGGATGCACCATAAGCACAGGTTCTGGGCAAGAAAATCCTCGTGTATCAATGGTAATGCTATTTTCTGAAGACATTTTCTAAGCTCCTTTTTTACTATGGGTAAATGCGATAACAAAACATACCACAAGGCCTATAATTGTGGCATGGGCGCCATAAGTTCCAATGCCTGCGCCACTGCTGGCCGTTAAGAAATTATGCGCCACGGCCGCTCCCACAAGAAGACCAAGGGCAAAAATGCCGGCATCGCTATCGCCTTCGCCACTCAAAAAAAGTTGACGCCCGGGGCAAGCACCAGCCAAGGCAAAAGCAAAACCCGCCGTGAGCATACCCACAAAATTCCACAAACCATCATTATGGGCTATGGGTTGATTTTCAAAACCCATATGCACCGCGCCAAGGGCGATATTGCCCACAAGCACCGTCACAAACATGGCCGCTAAGCCCAAAAAAAGATGCGTATAGCGGAAAAGGAAAATATCGCGAAAGGCACCCATGGTACAAAAACGGCTACGCTGCGCTAAAAAACCCACCAAAAGAGCACAAAGCAAAGAAAGCAAAAAGGGCGCATGCTGCGAGCCAGGACCAGAAACCGAATAGAACAAAATGCTGTTTTTTGGTTCGCCGCTGATCTGCGGAAAAAATACATGTAATACCAAAAAACCAAGAGCCATCACCGGAAGAATATAACCGGCTATGGTGCTTTGGCGCTCTGCTCTTCCAAGGGTATAGCCCCTTTTAAAAAATTGCACCCCAATAAAAATACCCACGGCAAGACCCACTATACCCACAAGAGCATTTAAGTCACCACCGGCAAGGCGCAAAACAGCACGCCAAGGACAACCCAAAAACACCAACGCGCCGATGGCCGCAATAACTCCAAGCATAAAACGTATAACAGGGGCAGAACCGCCGCGAGACTTAAATTCACCAAAAAGCAAGGCCGCCACGGTGGAACCCAAAATGAGCCCTATTATTTCAGGGCGTAAATATTGTACTACCGCTGCACGGTGAAAGCCAAGGGCGCCTGCGGTGTCTCTTTCAAAGCACACAACACAAACCCCCATATTACCGGGATTACCCGAAGCTTGCAATATAAGCGCCACAAGCCCAATGCAAATTCCCACAAAAATTATGCCCCATGTGGTGGCAAATGGATTAGTTTTCCACATATACATACCTTTTTTTATTTTTAAACACTAATATTTAGCAGGATAGTAAAATAAAAAATCCTGCTTAAAGAGCAGGTTTACAAGGTGGCGCGTTCCATAATTGCGCAAAAGATATGTATAAAATATCTCTAAATACAATGCCCGCTTCACATGTAAAACCTGCCTGACAACACCACCTGTGCGTCTTTTTGGCATCATGTAAAACGGTTCATATAAACTCCTAAGCTTATAATTAAAAAAATTTACAAAAACAAAGCCTATATACAACAGACAAAAAATAGGCCAATGACTGCTTATTTGTCAATAAAAACCTTAAAAAATGAATAATAAGCACAGCATGGCCATAAATCCAGCCACAACATCGTCAAGCATAATGCCATAACCTTCGCGCATAGCGTGTTCTGCCCACTTCACAGGCCATGGTTTTACAATATCAAAAAAACGAAAGAGCAAAAATCCGGCAAGCCACATGCCGGGCGTAAGTGCGGTAAATGGCAAAAAAGTCAACCACATACCCAAGAGTTCATCCACCACCACTTGGCTTGGGTCTTTTTTTCCTAAAATTTTTTCAGCGCGTGTGGCCGCCAAAGCTCCCACAAAGAATATGGCCAAAAGGCACAATATGCGCCCTATAATGGGCAGGGGCACAAAAAAAATCGGCACAAATAAAAGCGCCCATAAAGAGCCCCAGGTGCCTGGAGCTTTGGGCGCAAGTCCTACCATGCCAAGACGGCAGATAAATAAAGAAGCACTGTCTAAGAAATTCCGCATGGATTATTTATGCTAGTAGTCTGTTATACACGGTATTTTCATTACTCTTGCTCAAAAATATAATGACGCGTAACAAGAGTATTTTGCCTATTATCCAAAGCCTTTACAACATATTGATACGAACGACTGGTGCCCTCTGGCGGACATGCGCCCACATAGTGGCGATTAAGGGCACCTTCTGGAATAATGCCTGAGCCGTCATTACGCCACACCCCACCGCCGTGCATGCGGCCTAAGTCTGTTCTGTCTTGTAAAATCACTTCAAAATTTGCTGTGTTTGCAGGCGGATTAAATATTTCTATTTCAGGAGAAATGCGTGAACAACGGTGCACTGAACGCAAAACCACAGAAACTTCCATGTCGCTGTTGTCATGATATATGGGCTGTTGTGTGCCGCAACCAACAAGCAGTACCGTTACCAATAAAGACAGTGTAAAAAGACGCATGCTCTCCTCCAAAAAACATCAAAAAAATATAATTAAAAAGTTTTGTGCATATAAAAGCA
>CAYJHG010000139.1:0-4627 GCA_964369535.1 uncultured Desulfovibrionaceae bacterium | reverse complement strand
CCATATTACTTGTGGGTTCATCTAATATAAGCACTTCTGGGTCACGCACAAGGGCTCTTGCAAGACCAATGGCTTGTCTTTGTCCACCGGAAAGTGCTTTGCCTTGTTCACCCACTTGCGCGCCAAAGCCTTCTGGATTTGTGCGAATAAAGTCACTTACACCCGAAAGGCCTGCAGCTCTAAGCATACGTTGGTCGTTGATACACGGGTCGCCAAGGGTAATATTGTCACGCACGGTTCCGTAAAAAAGCACCGTATCTTGAGGGGCAAATCCCACACGAGCGCGCAACTCAGCTCCGGCCATTTGACGAATATCAACACCGCCAAACTTAACCGCACCGTCCTTTGGTTGATATAAACCGATGAGTAAACGTATGAGCGTTGATTTACCCGAACCCATGCGGCCAATGACCCCTATTTTTTCTCCCGGCTCAATGTTAAGAGAAAGGCCTTCGACAGCCGTGCGAGCGGCACCGGGATAAGCAAAGCTAACGCCTTCAAGCGTAAATGAATGCTCAAGGGGGCCAAAGTCAACAGTGGCTTGAGATTGTCTATCTTCAGAAGGAATAGACATGAGCATATTCAAAGCATCTAGTGATATGCGTGAATTTTGATAGCGGGTGATGAGTCCTGCCATTTGCATAAGCGGTGCCATGGCACGGCCGGCAAGAATATTACTGCCGATGAGGCCACCCATGGTAAGTTCGCCCGCAGCAATTAAATGTACGCCCCAAACTACCATGCCCACGGTGATGAACTGGGTGATAAATACCGAAAATCCCACGGCAAGAGAGCCGAATTTTTTAGTTTCAATATTAGCTTGAGCTGAATCTTCTACCACAGTTTCCCACATGCGCTGCATACGGTTTTCGCCTTGGCAGCACTTTAATGTTTCAAGGCCATTAACCATTTCTGTGAGTAGCGCATTTTTGTGCATGCTTTGTGTATAGCTTTTTTCTGCCGCACGTTTTGCCATGGATTGCAAAAGTATGCCTGCACCAAACATGATGGGCATGGCCACCATGGGTAAAATGACCAAGGGGCCGCCAATGAAGCTTAAGCAAAGCAAGAAGAGGAAAAGGAAGGGCAAATCTATGCACGAAAGCAAGGTCGAAGAACTGAAAAATTCTCGTAACGACTCAAATTCACGCACATTATTAACAAGAGCCCCTGTGGATTCCGGCTTGTGGTCAAGCTGCATGGACAAAACTTTGTCCACAAGCATACTAGAAATAACAACATCAGCATTGCGGCCGGCTGTATCCACAAAATGGTTACGCAAGGTGCGCAGTAAAAAGTCAAAAAGATAGGCTATGGTGATACCAAGTGCCAAAACCCAAAGTGTGTCCAAAGCATTATTGGGCACCACTCTGTCATACACATTCATGACAAAGAGCGGGCTGCCTAAGGCAATAAGGTTAATGATAATACTTGCAAAGGCGGCGTGTTTATATATGGGAGCATAATATTTAATGGCGTCCCAAAACCAACGCTTGCCCTTTGGGCGGTGGAAGGAGTCAATGCGCTTATCTTGCGGATTGTCCATGGCGCCAAAAACAGCAAAGCCTGTATATTCTTTAATAAGGCTTTCTTGGCTGACTTGCTGTGGGTCTTCGCCAAGTTCGGGAAATATAACGGTGGCCACTTGGTGGCTTAAAGCCGTGAGCACACAAGATCTATTATTTTCTAATAATAATATGCAAGGCAAGGTCATGGGCGAAATATCATGCAATGTGGGACGAGGCAAAATGCGCGCGCGTAAGCCCGCCCTTGCGGCAGAGCGCAAACATTCACCAGGGGTGACATCGCCAACGCCAGACAAACCTGCGTATAAAAATTGTGGAGAAACACCTTTGCCACGCAGACGTAGAAGTGAACTTATGCTACGCAAAAGAGGGGGAATAAAGTCTATTTCTGCAGGAGCTACAGGCATGGTCAATGGCGGAACTGTAGCAGCAGCTTGTTCTTCTTTTCCATTGGCCTCTTGGCTTGTTTCTGCTTCTTGTTTATTAGTATTTTCCATTACATTTGTTGTTGCTTGTGTTGTGTGCTCTGCTTTTGCGCCTTGCGTTTCAAGCTGGCTTTGGGGAACTGGCTTTTCTTGCACGGGTTTTGTTGCCTCTGCAGGTTCTGGCGCAGAAGCTTTTGCTGCGTGAGAGCCTTCTTGCGTCACATGGGGCATAAAGTCTTGTTGCCCACGATTTGGTGCAGCTTGATTAGGTGTGGCTTGACTAGGTGCAGAAGCAGGAGCCTGATTCTCTCTGCTTTGAGTATCCGGAGTTTTGGGAGTTGCATTTGCAGTCTGCGCAGGTTGAGCAGGTTGAGCAGGTTGAGCATTGCTCCCTTGGGGCTGTACAGCTTTTTTGCTTGTAGATCCTCTGAATGGAGCTTGACCAGGCTTTCTTGGGGGAATACTTCCCAAAGGAACATCGGCCGCTTCATCGCGCAAGTTTGCCCCAAATGGATCAAATGGGATATTGCTAGCTTGAACATCTTGAGTAGGAGCGCGATGTTGTTTAGGATTGTGATTTGCAACGCCCTGCGCCGTCTTTTGTTGTGACGGCGCAGGGGCAGTATTTTGATTCGTAGCTTTTTTAGACATTGTATTCATTTCTCGCGTTAAAATTGGTTAGCTTCATATACTGTAAACTACGAATGAATGTGTAATCTGTCAAGTGTGTTAATTTATTGAGCCGCCTTGAGCACTTGCTCGGGTTGGATATTCAGTTCTGGAAGCAATAATCCAGCTAGTGCATAGAGAGTATAAGTGCTGATAACAATGTTAGCTCTGGCTGTTACAACTTGCACTTCTGAGTTATAGAGTTCACTTTCTGCATCAAGCACGTCCAAAAGGGTACGTTGACCGATAAGAAATTGCTCCATGTAGAAGTCACGCGTTTGCAAGTTATACACAAGGGCTTCTTTGTGATAGCCAAGTTGTGTAATGGCCGTTTGATAGTCTGCCCAAGAATTTTGTATTTGCAATGTCAAGTCGTCCATAAAGCTATAGGCTGTTTGACGTGCTTCGCGAACGCGAGCAGAGGCGGCTTTGTTGGCAGCCCAATCTGCTCCGCTATTGAACAAATTCCAACGGACGGTGCCAAGCACATCAAAGTTGGTTGTCCAAGTGTCAGTGTCTCTGTGATCATATGAACCAGTATTGCTGTAGCTTGGGCCTGCTTCAAGATTGATGGTTGGGTGATAATTGGCTGTGGCCAATTCTTTATTGGCTTGAGCTGTGCGCACATCTGCTAAGTATGCAACAACTTTTGGGTTGTTTTTCTTAGCATGGGTCAAGACTTCTTCAGGATTAGAAAACATTTTTAAAGGCTGTTTCACAGGACCAAGAGTTACAGGAACAGGAAGTTCTGTAAGTCTGCGATAGCCGTCTTCATCCTTAATAAGATCGGTTCTGCTTGTTTCAAGCGTGGTCATGGCGCGCACAAGACGCCCTTGGGTTTGCGTTACGTTGGCAAGGGTATCTGCACCTGTGGACTCACGGTCACGGGTCAGAGCAAGAATTCTTTCGTGGGTAACCACATTGTTTTCGGCAAGTTTAAGGTTTTGCTTACGCCAAATGAGGTTTACATGTGAAATAATGCCGTCCAAAGCCAAAGTGGTGGCATTGTCAATAACGCGGCTTGTGACAGAATCAACCGTTGCTTGACTGGCACGCACACGGCTACGAGTGGCAAAGCCGTCCCAAATGGGTTGGGTAAGCAAAAGACTGGCTTGGCCGGTGCCGAAGAAATAGCCGGAGTTGTGGGCGGCACGGGTTGTTGAGTTGTTTAAACTTGTAACCCCTACATTACCAGTAAGGTCAATACTTGGCCCATAGCCTGCTTTGGCGCGACGCAATTCATACTCATTGACCACCAAGTTTTCTTGTATGGCTTTTAAGGATTTATGGGTGTTGATAACGCCCATAACCGTATCAATAAGTGGAGTAGCAGTTGCTCCGTCTTCGCCGGTGTCTTTGATTTCATAGGGACCGCCAGTGATGTCGCGAGAGTCAACGCTACCGGCTTGCGCTTCAGCTCCAAAGCCCAAAGCACACAGAAGTGCTAAAAGTATGACGTGTTTTTTTGTCATCATAAATACCAACCTTTCCTTTTTACATTTATCAATAACCAAAGTGAACAAAAAAATAATGTGCTGTAATTTTTTTGTTTCTAAATTTTACTCTACCGTTTTAGAGCAGACAGCAAATGCCCTCAAGTCCTCTTAACTCTGTTGCACACAAAGCTCTTGTCGTGCAGTGCTGTCCTCTCCTTCTATGATTAATGGTAGTTTAAAATTTTGTATCAAAAAAATCAAGTGAAAAATAAATAAAAATAAAACCTTAATCTGCCGCTTATATCTTTTTTATTTTCAGCTCGTTATAGGTTTTCTAGTGTTTTTATAAAAAAACATTAGAAAAAAAGTCAATAATTTCAACTTATAACCTTATTACGGCACCGTGTTAATTTTGCGGCGTATTTTTGAACTATTCTCGTTTTTCTACGAAATGAGCCGTGTTTTTGGGTAGGGATTTTTGATTGGATGAAATGTATAAAATCAAGTTTTTTACATTTTTTGTTCATAAAACATGGACAAAACCTATTGACGAAGTACGCTTTTTTTGCTA
>CAYJHG010000138.1:0-4657 GCA_964369535.1 uncultured Desulfovibrionaceae bacterium | reverse complement strand
CTTTGCTGACAATAGCGGCGCAAAACCCACGAAGTGGGGTTTGTCATCAAACTGAGACCGATGCATAACTATGCAGAGGTCTAAAAAAAATTAATACGAGAAATATATGCTACAATTACCAGAATTACGCGCCCGTTGCACCCAACTAGACCAACGATTTACCACCCTTTGGAGGCGGCTTTGACCTTGAAGGGTGCCAAAAGCGCTTGGCTGAAATAGAAGAACATTTAGCAAAGCCCAATGCTTGGGATGACCCTGTGGCTTTAACACCCCTTTTACAAGAAAAGCGCCGCCTAGAAAGCGAAGCCGAAAGATTGCGTGCGCTGCAAAATTGCCATAGCGACATGGAAGATTGGCTTGGTTTAGCCCTAGAAGAACAAGCAGAACAAGCAGAAAAAGCAGTACAAACAGAAGAAGCTGCCGAAGCTTTGGAGTCTTTAGCCGCACAAATCGAAGAACTTGATGCCTTGCTTGAATCCACAGAAATGCTTATGCTACTTTCAGCCGAAGAAGACAGGCAAAACGCCATACTGGAAATACACCCAGGAGCAGGCGGAACAGAATCTCAAGATTGGGCCGAAATGCTTTTGCGCATGTACACAAGGTGGGCAAATATCCAAAAATTCCAAGTGGAAGAAATGGATTTTTTAACTGGTGACGAAGCCGGCATAAAAAGCGTTACCTTGCGCATATCAGGCTCAAATGCCTTTGGCCTTTTAAAGAGCGAGCGTGGCATACACAGGCTCATACGCATATCGCCCTTTGACGCTTCCGGCAGGCGGCACACATCCTTTGCTTCGGTGGACATTATTCCCGATGCCGGGCAAGATATAGTTCTTGATATTAAGGAAAGTGACTTGCGTTTTGATACATTCCGCTCCAGCGGCCCAGGTGGTCAAAGCGTAAACACCACAAGCAGTGCTGTGCGGGTTACCCATATACCCACAGGCGTTACGGCTCAGTGCCAAAATGAAAAGTCGCAACACCATAACAAAGAAACAGCCTTACAAATTTTGCGGGCGCGTTTATACGATTTGGAATTGCGCAAACAAAACGAAGCGCGTAAGGAACATTATGCGGGCAAGGAAAGCATAGCCTTTGGTAGCCAAATCCGCACATACACCTTGCACCCTTACAGATTGGTAAAGGACCACAGAACCAACACCGAAGTGGGTGATGTGGACAGCGTTCTTAATGGGCGCATAGACATATTTCAACGAGATTACCTTTTGTACCAACATGACCAAAACCGCTAAAACCTCACCCACATTTATGTGCGCCACAGCTCTTTTAGAAGAGCTAAAGCTAGCCCAAGGGCAACTTGCCCCCAAGGCACAAAAGAGCGCCCATGCCACAGCCAAAGAACAAGCAGAAAATTCACTGCATCTGGTGGCTCGACTTGTGACAGACATGGACAAAGCAGCTTGGGAAAACTTTTGCAGCACTGCCCCCACAGCCGGCTGGTGCGCCCTTGAGGTATGCATGCAAAGCGGCGAAACCACTTTACAAGGCGATACCCTTGCCCCCATGGCCCATTCCATTTTAGGAACACAACACGAACATGCCAAAGACCCCCTCACCCAAATTTTGCTGGCTACCCCTTTTGTGGCACAGCTTGAACAAGAAGTGCAAAGAGCCAAGCGTGGTGATGCGCCTTTGTCGGTGGTCTATTTTGCCTTTGCCGCAAAAGATGGCCATGAGCTTATGGAAGACGCCCCCATTATTTATAAAGCTGTGCAAGAATACGGCAATATTTGCGATACCCTTGGCAATGTGGGGCAGCACCATTTGGGACTCATACTGCCAGGAGCCAAGAGTTTTACAGCGCAAAATTTGGTGGAGGACATGCTCCACCTTTGCACTAGCAAGGGTTTAGCTCTAAGGGCCGGCATTGCCTCATCTAAAGGTAATGATTGTGAAACATCACTTTTGCTTGAGCAAGCAGCCCTCGCTTTACAAGAGGCCATCTTAGAAAAAAAAGAAGTGTGCAGCTATAGACCTCCTGCTCAGGATATGGAAACGCGACGCACCCTTGTACAATCACACGAAAAACGTTTTCTCTTTGGCGGAGAATAGAGGAAGTTATGTCTACTAATACCACATTAAGTGTCTGTATTATGAGCGGCAAAGGCGGCGTTGGTAAAACAAATATCACCCTAAACCTTGCCTATGCCTTGCACCAAATGGCCTATCCTACCTTACTTATGGATTGCGACATGGGCCTTGCCAATTTGGATGTTTTGCTTGGCATTACCCCCGAAGGCAATATTCAAGATGCCTTACTTGGCAATAGCAAGCTTGAAGAAGTTTTGCACACCATCGAGGGCGGGCTTACCGTGTTGCCGGCAGCTTCCGGAGTACCGGAGCTTGTGGAGCTTGACGAAGACCAAAGGGCTTTGCTTATTAAGCGCTTAAATCCCATACTTACCAATTACCACTATGTTTTTATGGACTTAGGTGCTGGCATTACAGACATGGTGCAATCTTTTGCCGCCATGGCAGCTTTGCGCATTGTGGTTGTAACTCCGGAGCCCACTTCCTTAACAGACAGCTATGCGCTCATTAAGGTGCTGCACGCCAACCACGGCCTGCGCGATTTTATGGTCATAGTCAATCAAGTGGAAAATAAAAAAGAAGAAGGCCAAACTTTTGAAAGATTGCATATGGCTTGCAAACGCTTTCTTGGTATTGATCCTGTTTTGCTAGGCTCTGTGCGCTTTGACCCACAGCTTATGGAAGCTGTGCGACGTCAAGAACCACTTATGAGTTGGGCAAAGGGCAGTCCTGCAGGCGTTGACATACAAGCACTTGCTACAAAAATTCAAAAAATTCGCCTAAGTATGCTTGACACAATAGCAGAAAAATCTGTTTTGCATATTAGTGCATAAATACGTTTACTTTTTTATAAAAGCATTATATATAAAGGGCTGTCACCTATCACACTGATTTTTTTTGGGAGAGTTTTATGAATAAAAGTGAACTTATCAAGGCCTTGGCAGAAGAAACCAATTTACCCATGGAAGATGCATCCATGGTGGTTAATACCTTCGTTAACTGCATGAAAGACTCCTTGCTTGCCGGTGAGCGCGTTGAAATTCGCGGATTTGGCAGCTTTAAGGTTAAAGAATATGAAGGCTACACAGGACGTAACCCAAAGACGGGTGAAAGTGTTGCCGTTGAGAGTAAACGTCTTCCTTTCTTCCGCGCAGGTAAGGAACTTAAAGAATATCTTAATAAATAGTTCTGCCCCTTTTTGGGCATAAGATTTTTTTATATTAAGCCGCAAAGTTTATATACAAGGTGTGCGCTCATTGTTTGAAGTAAAGAGCGCATGCCTTGTGTTGTTCTTATCAAAAAAGAACTTACTATTACGCTTAGTAATGGTTCGCTTTTTAATGTATTGCACTTAATTATTGCGCGTACTGTCATGCAAAAGGTGCGTTGTGGCAATGCCTCTTTGCTTTGCCCCATTTTAGCGCCCTCATGCATAAGCACCTGCACAATACACAGTTAGCTTGTTGTAAAATTCGGTTGTGACACTTTTTTTTAAGAACATACTAACATATGAATTTTGGGCTTAGCTCAAAACCTGAAAATGCAGATTGCACTTTTGGGGCAGTCTGGTATGCAATTTTTTTTACAATTAAGACATAATTAGTGGAGTATATTTATGCAATTTTCCGGCGCATTTACAGCCTTAGTCACTCCCTTTAGTCGTGGACACGTGGATGAACATGCATATCGCGAACTTATAGAATGGCAAATAGCTGAAGGTATTAATGGACTGGTGCCATGCGGTACCACGGGAGAATCAGCCACCCTAAGCCATGATGAACACGAAAAAGTTATTGAAATTTGTATTGATCAAGTGAAGGGTCGTGTTCCGGTATTGGCAGGGGCCGGCTCTAATAATACTGCAGAAGCTATTAAGCTTACCAAATTTGCCAAAGAGGCCGGCGCAGATGGCGCCTTGCTCATTACCCCCTATTACAACAGACCCACCCAAGAAGGCCTTTACCAACACTATAAAGCCATTGCCACACAAGTGGACTTACCCCTTGTGGTGTACAATGTTCCTTCGCGTACAGGGTGTAATATTTTACCCTCCACCTTGGGTCGCTTGAGCCAAGAATTACCCAACATAGTCGGCGTAAAAGAAGCCACGGCAAACTTGACCCAAATATCTGATGTAATAGAATTTTGCCCCGAGAATTTTTGCACCATTTCTGGCGATGACTTTACTGTTCTGCCCCTATTATCCATAGGTGGCGTTGGAGTTATTTCTGTAACAAGTAATATTGCCCCCAAAGCCATGGCTGAACTTTGCAATGCCTTTAAGCAAGGCGATCTTGAAAGAGCACGGAAAATACACTATATGCTTATGCCCTTAAATCGCATGATGTTTATTGAAACAAACCCCGCTCCGGTAAAAACTGCTCTGAGCATCATGGGTAAAATTCAAGCAGACATGCGCTTGCCCATGTGCCCCTTGCAAGAATGCAATGAAAAAAGCTTGCGCCAAGTCTTAGAAAATTTTTTGCACGAATTTGGTAAACTCTAACCAAAGACCTTCCACTAGTGAGAGCCTTGCATAAAAGCAAGGCTCTCAGACTGATGACAAACCCCCTTTCGGGGTGTTTGCGCCACCTAAGACAGT
>CAYJHG010000137.1:0-4677 GCA_964369535.1 uncultured Desulfovibrionaceae bacterium | reverse complement strand
GTGCAAGCCTTCTTCTGCTGTTAATTGCAAGGAAAAATGTCCACCTGCATCTTGCACTTCACCTTGAATGTGACATTGAAATGCAGAAGTATAGCAAGGCAATATATCAAGAATGGTATGCCCAACCACTAATTCTTCTACTCTTTCAGGATGGGCATACAATTTTCCTTCGCCCTGCCAAAGAGCTGTATCTTTTGTACAGGAATACGTGAAGGTTATGGGAATTTCTGCGCTGATAATTTCCTTGATATTTTGTTTTTGCCCTTGTTTATATTGCAAGGGCTCACATTGCAAAAATTCTGTCAATCTTACAGCCATAAAGACAGCACCGGTTTTTGGAATTTTTGTTGCTCGCAAATAATGTCCAATGTTATACTTGCTAAGTCGTCTAAAATAGGCAGTGGCTTAAAGTCTGCGTACTCTCTGTAATCTATAATTTTCATATAGTTATTACAGCTTTTACAATGACAAACTTGACATTCTTTATCGGTATCGGCCGTAAAGTAATTGAGCTTTTTTTGCTTATCTTCAAGGCATATGGGACATTGGATGCGTGGAGCTCTGTAAATCGCTAAACATTGTGAACAGGCATGCACGCGGCGTCCTTCTTTTTCTTTTAGGTAAGAAAGTAATGGAACTCCCCCACAATAAGGACATTGTCCGTATGACCACACCGCTTCGTCATATTTTTGTTCTAACCTTGATTGGGTGTACATGAAAAATGGCATAAAGGTCATATAAGATACAAAATAGCACACAAAGGAAAATGTTGGGTCTGTTTCGGCTTCATTTTGATAAAATTCTTCATCTTCCGCTAAATAGGCTTGCAAAAGACTTTTAGTAAATTTTTTATTTTTACAGCTCAGTTGTAATTTTTTTATGGCTTTTACAAACTCTGTATCTTGCATTTGTTGCGGGAATGCTATTTGACATAAAAGCGATAAACGCTCTTCGGCCTTGGTTAAATGCACATAAGGAAAAAGATCTTTACGCTCTAGCATGCTTTTGCCTTGAGCATGTGCGGCCGTATTAAAGTCAAATTGACATTTTTTCTTTATGACCGGCCATTCTATGGCGTACATTTTTTCTAAAAAATGTACAATTTCCGAAGGGATAAAATCTTTAGTTTGAAAAATCTTTATATATCTTTTGCTGTCTGTGTTTGACATGGTACACCTATAAGCGTTTTCAAGGTTGATTTGATTAGATTTATAAACGCCTTCCCCCTCTATCCCACGCTGTATGTTTCGTCAAGTACAATGCAAAAACTAGCAAAAAAAATCCGCATAAAGCTTTAAAAAAACTTCATGCGGATTGGTTGAAATCTGTTTACTATTACTTCGCTCTTGAAATAATGGTTTGCAATTCTTGCGCTTGCAAAGAAAGCTCACGAATGGCTTCTGCCGATTGCAAAATGGTATCGGAAGTATTATTCACCACTTCGGTAATATCGCTCATGGATTGCGACACTTCATTAGATACCGTAGTTTGCTCATTGGCTGCTGAGGCAATGGCAGATATCATTTGCGAAGTTTGCTCTGTTACATCCACTATGTCTTGCAAAGACGCTTCAGAAGCTTCCACAAGCTCAGACATTCCTGTAATACGGGTAACCACAGTGCCCACTTCTTGTTGGTTGGCGGTACTGGAAACCTGAATGGCTCTGATATTGTCACCAACTTCTCGTGTGGCGTCCATGGTTTTTTCTGCAAGCTTGCGTACTTCATCGGCAACAACAGCAAAGCCTCGTCCGGCTTCACCGGCTCTTGCAGCTTCAATGGCCGCGTTTAATGCAAGCAAGTTTGTTTGATCGGCAATATCTGAAATAACATTGATAACACTGCCAATACCTTCGGACAAGCGGTCAAATTTTTCCATATTTTCTTTAAGATTATCCGAAGAACCGCTGAGCAACTCCATGGACTCAGACAGTTTACCTACAATATCAATGCCTTCGCGAGCCTTTTGACGCACACTGTCGCTTTGTTCTGCAGTGCTTGCCGCATGGCTTGCCACTTCAATAACCGAGGCATTCATTTCTGTCATGGCTGTAGAAGTACTTTCAATGCGGTCACGCTGCATATTAGAACCCACAACAATTTGATCGGTCTGAGCAGAGAGCTCTTCTGCAGCAGAAGCCACACGCAAAGCCACTTCGTTGGCTTGGGCAGATATTTCTTGAATCATTTGTGTTTGACGTTTGATTTCAGTTATGTCTGACACAATTTCCATAAATGCCACCATATTATTATTCAAATCATATAAAGGCAAGGCGTGCACCGAAACTTCCATTGCATTACCATTAACATCACAAGAAACTTCGCCAGAATGCATGTCGCCCTTTCGTAGAGCATTTTTACCCATACATGTTTCTTCGCTGTCACAAGAATTTGCACGGAAAAGTTGCGCACAAACTTTGCCTTGGGGTAAATTTTCACCAAGTACTTGCTTACCTGTAGCGTTCATATATAAAATTTCTTTTTCAAGTGTGGCCGAGAAAACCACCACAGGCAACTTATCAAAAAGTGCCAAATAAGATTTTGCCACAGTGTTGATGCTTGTGGCCAGCTCTCTGTAGCTTCCTTTAAATTGAGCTTCATCTAAGTGCGATTCAAACACACCGCTGGCGATTTCATTGGCCATAACCTTGCTGCGTTCGGTGGCATCAACAATGGATTTTTCAATTTCCATAATGGCATTAGTTACCATGCCCACTTCGCCTTTTTCACTAATTTGTGCATCACGTCCAAAATCACCTCTGGCAATGGCTTGTGCATATGTGGCCATTTTCCCAAGAGTACGTCCCAAGGAGGAAACAATGTATAAAGCAATAATTATGCTTAAAAGAATGGCAACGCCTGCAATCACAAGGGTTTGTTCGGCAGAACTATCAGTGACCGAGCTTACTTCAGTAAGATTAAGCGTAGCTCCTTCTGTGGCTTTGGCACTCATGCCCACAATATTTTTGGCCACATCAGTGCTTAGTTCTGTCACACGTTGTGAAGCATTATTTGCAGCAATGGCCAAACCTTGCATAACATCTAACTGTTCATTAAATCGCACATATTCTTGTTTCAAATTATTAAGAACAATAGAATTAGTAAAAGAACTATTGCTTTCTGCTAAAGTAAAATACGCGTTCAACTCTGCATGAAGAGCTGTCCTGAATGCGTCTGTACTCTTTAGGTAAGCAATATCAGGTGCTAAAATAAATGACACCACTTCTTCGATCAAATCTAACAAATTTACCTTGGTGGTACCAATTTGCTTAGCGATTTCAAGTTCGTCCAGATTGAAACTTTCAACCATAAAATTATCTAGTTCCACCTGCAAGCGAGTGTAGGCAGGCATAAGAGTTTCATCAAATGCTTTTGACAATGCATTAGTAGCTTTAAAATATTTTTCTAAGCTCGCAATGGTTTCTTGCATAGCCTTTGCCGTTGCGTCTATTTGCGTTTGTTCATCGGGCGGAAGTAGCTCACCCAGCTTTTGGGTAGCGCCCAAAACAGTCCGCGCAGCTTCTAAAGATTTTTGGCTATAACTGTCTTCACGCTTTAGGTTGAACTGTAGTAAATTATTAGACATATTGCCTAATTGTATTTCCATTTGAAAGGTAAGCGTATCTGCTTCATCAAACAATTCAAAGTCGCCAAGATTATCGGCAATGAGTTTGGAGGAATTGTAGCTTGCAGCAGCTAGGATAAAACACAAAATAGTAACAATACTAAATCCCAAAAAAATTTTAATTTTTGTGGTCATAGAAACACTCCCCTTATGAAAGATACTCAATGTCATACCCTATGGCATGCAACCCTTCTTATCGTCACAATAGGCAAATGACTTTATATTTGTGTCGCAATAAGCAAAAAAAAATACAAATAGCGCTGACATAATATAATGCCCCATGCAAATTTGTAAAGAGACATAAGGAAAATGTTTTTTGACTCAATTTGTTAGTTTTTTAAACAAATCATACTTTTTTTGCATAAGATACTCTTCATATTTGTGCAAAATCCGCAAGAAAAAAATAAAGTCAAAAGCCTGACACGCCCACACCAAAGCTCATAAAAAGTACATAATAACAACATGTTTCACACTTGGAACAACTTTTGCTAACACCGAAGCATATTATTATTCACACTGCGTAGCAAAGCGCGGGAGGTTTTTATGAAAGGATTATTCTCATCACAAATAGGTTTGGTTGGCAGAGTCATGGATTTGCAGTTGCAACGTCAAAACGTCATCAACAGCAACTTGGCCAACGTTAACACCCCTAAATACAAACCTCGCGAATTGGAGTTTGAAGGTGAGCTGCAAAAAGCTCTTGGCCTTGATATGAAGGGCAACATGGCTCGCACTTCTGGCGAGCATATGCCAACAACCTTTCACCCAAACAACTTTAATGCTGATTGGTATAAGCAATTTAAGCCTAAAGAAGTGCACGGTGAAGACAGAGTTAACCTTGATAAAGAAATGACAAAGCTTGCAAAAAACCAATTGCATTACACAGCCTTAAGCCAAGTTATGCAAAAAAGTTTTGAAGGCATTAAAACCATCATACAGGAAGGTAAGCAATAATGGATTTCATGACAGCCCTAGACATTAGCGCATCTGCCTTAACGGCAGACCGCACTCAGATGAATGTCATCTCCATGAACCTTGCCAATGCCAAGACAA
>CAYJHG010000136.1:0-4691 GCA_964369535.1 uncultured Desulfovibrionaceae bacterium | reverse complement strand
CGCTGTTTTCATTTGTCATTGCGAGAAAAAACGCTGCAAGGCTTGTGTTCAGCGATGAGCTTTTCTAGCGTTTTTTCGTGGCAATCCATCTTCAATATTTGTATTGAAAACATAACTCTTCAAACTTGATTGACGTGTTCTGCAAACAGTCAGCTACACGGTGCTTTTTTCCACAGCCTCTAGGGTTATACCCCACAAAAGATGTAAAGCCTCCATTTGCTCTTGACCTTCTAAAGGTTCAGGCAAGGCTTGCTTACTTTCTGGCTGCCGTAGAAGTTGCATATGAGCATTTTTTAAGGGTTCAGGCGTAGGATAATGCAAAAGAAGCTTGCTGCCAAGTGCGGTACTTAGCTGTTCCATGATATCGTCCACTAAGGGATTGTCAGTTCCCGTAAATATCAATCTTTCATACAATTCTTTTGCCACACGCTGTACTGTTGCTTTGCGGTGTGCATCTGGATCTGGTGGATCCATTTCTGCTTCGGCAAGTTGCGTTTGTTGATAGCGCGCCAAGCGGCGCGCCGTCAACAATTGCAGTTCGTACTGCTGTAACATTAAGCGGAATTGTGTGCTTTTTGCTTTCATGCCCTACCCACTCCCACAGGCTGTTGAAAAACTACAATCTACTTCGTCAGACTTGTTTTTTACTACGGCACGTATGTCTAAATACGCTCACCTTCGTAAAAAAACTGCGTCTTCCTCGTATCTCACAGTTTTTGAACAGCCTAACTGAAATCTGCAAAATACTCTTATGAAAAGCGTACTATATATTAAGACTTCCAAATAACAACACATAATAAATAATGCATAAATTACATGGGCATCTTTAACTCATATCGACCTAGTTACAAAAAGCATTAGGGCATAAATTAATATTTTTTGAAAATATTTTTTGTATCTATTGACCTCTCCCAGAAGAAACAAACAATTAGCGCGTTTTGGGAAAGGATGGGAGTCTGGGGGAAGGAAAACACTTTTTGGCGCTAGCAAAATGCCCCTTTACCTGAACGGGCTTCCCCCAGAAAAAACTATGTCAACTCATATGACTGCTGTCAACGCTCCGTGAGACCCTACGCAATAAATTGCGCAAAGGTCTCCATATAATTACAAGTTAGAAACCACAAGGTCACCCATTTCTCTGGTGCCCACAAGTTTTGCATTGGGTTCCATAATGTCGCTGGTACGATAGCCGGCCTCTAAGGTTTTAGCCACAGCATCTTCCACAGCGGCGGCGGCTTCTGGAGCATCAAAAGCTAGGCGTAACATCATGGCCGCAGACAGTATTGTAGCTAAAGGATTGGCCATATTTTTGCCAGCAAGGTCAGGTGCTGAGCCATGTATGGGTTCAAATAAACCGGGACCGGAAGATCCCATGGAGGCAGAGGGTAGCATGCCAAGAGAACCGGTGATGGCAGCAGAGGCGTCTGAAAGAATATCACCAAAGATATTGCCCGTCACAATAACGTCAAATTGTGATGGATCGCGCACCAATTGCATGGCGGCATTATCCACATACATGTGACTGAGTTCCACATCTTGGTATTCTTTATGTACTTCTATGACCACATCTTGCCACAAGCGTGATGTTTCAAGCACATTGGCCTTTTCCACCGAGCATAGTTTCTTATGTCTTTTACGCGCAGTTTGAAAACCCACATGAGCAATGCGGCGGATTTCTTCTTCGCTATAAATCATAGTATTATAGCCCACGCGTTGTCCTTCGCGCATTTCTATGCCACGCGGTTCGCCAAAATAAATATCGCCTGTGAGTTCACGAATAACTATGAGATCAAGCCCCTTGGCTGCAATATCAGCGCGCAAAAGGCAAGCTCCCGCCAATTGGGGCAACAATGTGGCAGGGCGTAAGTTAGCAAATAGTCCTAAACCTTTGCGTATTTCTAGTAAGCCTTTTTCTGGGCGTATATTGTTGGCCAAGCCATCCCATTTAGGGCCACCCACAGCGCCCAAGAACACCGCATCGGATTTACGGCACATCTCTAAGGTTTCCGACGGCAAGGGCACACCAACGCTATCGATGGCAGCGCCGCCAATGAGTCCATCTTTGTACATAAAGCAGTAGCCAAATTTAGTAGCTAGGGCGTCAAGCACCTTACGAGCTTCGGCCACAATTTCAGGGCCAATACCGTCACCAGGAAGAAGGCAAATATTCTTTTGCATGAAAAATTCCGTTTTGTATTAAGTAAGTTATTAACTATTAAGCCTATTTTTTACATAAGGAATAAGCCCGCCAGCATTCACAAGCTCCACCATAGATTCCGGCAATGGCGGACATTGGATAACAGCGCCTGTTGTCACATTGGTAATGGTGCCTGTGCTTGTATCCACTTGTAATTCGTGCCCGTCTTCGATTTTATCCACCTCATCACCAATTTCTATGAGCATAAGCCCCATATTAAAAGAGTTACGATAGAAAATGCGCGCAAAACTGTGCCCAATGACCACTTGCATTTTGGCACCCAATATGGCCAAAGGCGCGTGTTCGCGCGAAGAACCGCAACCAAAATTACGTCCTGCGACAATGATATCTCCGGCCTTTACCCTTTGAACCCAGTCAGCTTCAAGGCCTCCCATACAATTTTTGCCCAAAACTTCAGCATCGGCCGTCACTAAAAATCGAGCCGGAATAATGGCATCGGTATCTATATGTTCGCCCACTTTATGGACATTACCGTGAAATTTCATTTCTTTCTCCTGAAATATTGTTAAGCATTTTAAAGAGCATCTGGACCGCTTACTAAGCCTGTAACAGCCGAAGCTGCCGCCACAATGGGGCTTGCAAGATATACTTCTGATTCAAGGCTACCCATGCGACCCTTAAAGTTGCGGTTGGTGGTGGCAACGGCTCTTTCACCATCGCCCAAAATACCCATATAACCGCCAAGGCATGGTCCACAGGTTGGAGGGCTGACAACGCAGCCTGCGTCCATAAATATTTCAAAGAGCCCTTCTTGCATGGCTTGGCGCCAAACCCTTGGGGTTGCAGGAATAACAATACAACGCACACCCTTGGCAACTTTGCGCCCTTTAAGGATAAGCGCTGCATCGCGCATATCGCTTATGCGGCCATTGGTACAAGAACCAATGATTACTTGGCCAATGGGCATGTCTTTTACTTCAGAAACAGGCTTCACATTATCAGGAATATGCGGGCAAGACACCACAGGCTCAAGGCCGGTTACGTCTATTTTTACACGGCTTTCATAAGTGGCACCGGCATCTGCAGCCAATTTCTCTTGACCTGGGCGGTTATGCGCATTGCCAAAAGCAATGGTCTTATCATCCACAGCAAAAAGCCCCACCTTGCCGCCGGCTTCAATTGCCATATTGGACATGGTCAAACGACCTTCAATTTCAAGGTTATCTATAACAGGGCCGTCAAATTCCAAAGAGCGATACAAAGCACCGTCCACACCGATTTTGCCTATGAGCATGAGGATGAGATCCTTGGCGCGCAACCATTTGGACATGGTGCCTGTGTAGGTAACGGCAATGGATGGCGGCACCTTAAACCATGTTTCCCCAAGAGCCATGCCGCCTGCCACGTCGGTGGAACCAAAACCCGTGGCAAAAGCGCCCACCCCACCATAGGTGCAGGTGTGGCTGTCTGCACCGATAACCACATCACCGGCACCCACAAGACCAAGCTCTGGTAAAAGTGCATGTTCAACACCGCTATCGCCGCCTTCATAGTAATGCTTTAAGCCTTGCTCAGCGGCAAATTCACGGCTGACAATGACCTGATTGGCAGACTCAATGTCTTTTGGAGGCGTAAAGTGGTCCATAACAAAAACTATTTTGTCTTTGTCAAATACGCGAGTAGCGCCCATTTCCCTAAACGATTTCACAGCCAAGGGTGCTGTAATATCATTGGCAAGCACCAAGGAAACTTTACAACGTATAATTTGTCCGGCTTCAGTGATTTCTTGCTCACTGTATTTTTGCAAAATCTTTTGCGCTAATGTCAATGCCATACTCTATAACTCCTTTATCTATGGTAAAACATATGTTTAATTTTATGCAGCCTACTATTGGCATTCGCGTTCTTTTTTATCCAGCCTATTCAAAGCATTCACATAGGCACGAGCACTGGCCACTGTAATGTCTGGATGTGCTCCACGCCCCACGGCGCAAATATTATTATCGCAAATGCGCACGGTCACTTCGCCTTGAGCGTCGGTGCCACCGGTGATGGCATTGACCACATATTGCTGCAATTCAGGCTTTCTGTTTACAAGTTGCCCAATAACATTAAAGAGCGCGTCCACAGGCCCCACGCCAAATCCGGCACCACTTTGCAACTTTCCATCAATTTCCATAAGCACAGCGGCTGTGGGCGGAATATCTTGGGTGGAAGAACTGTTAATGCTCGCGTGTTGCAAGCGGAAACGGTCAGACATGCGATAAATTTCTTCCAGCACAAGAGCCACCAAGTCTTCATCGTGCACAGCTTTTTTCATGTCGGCCAAATTTTTCACAGCGGTGAAAACTTGATTTACTTGCTCTTCATCTAAGCTATAGCCAAGGCTTTCCAATTTAGACTTCACCGCATTACGGCCAGAATGCTTGCCAAGCACCAAGTCGCTTTGCGCCCGACCCACAGATTCAGGGGTCATAATTTCATAAGTTTCGCGGTGTTTGAGCATACCGTCTTGGTGAATGCCCGATTCGTG
>CAYJHG010000135.1:0-4691 GCA_964369535.1 uncultured Desulfovibrionaceae bacterium | reverse complement strand
TACCAATCTTCTTCGCGTAAAAGCATGATGTCGCTTTTATAAGGTAATCCCTCTAAAAATTCTGATAATACGCCAAGTTCAGATAAATTTTGCCCTTGGGGCATGGGGCTGTTGGGATCACGGGCAGTTCTTGTGGAAGCTGCTAAAATGCCTTGGAAAAAGTCTTTAGCGTCCGTTCTTTTGGTGCGTTCTGCATTATCAATAATATTTTTTAATTGTTGGCTCAAGTCGTTTAATTGGTTTTTGCTTAATAATACAGCAACTTCTACTGTTGGTACTTGGTTGCCTTGGGCTAACATGCCAAGGTCCATATCGGCAATCCAAGAATCAATAACCGAAGGGGCTCGGGTAGCATTGACCTTACCAAAATATTCAAGCTGCATGGCATAACCAAGGGCTGCTGCATTTTGGGCAGCCTCTTCTTCTGGGCTTAAAGCTTTGGCTGTGGCCTTTTCGTCTTTGGGTTTGGTGACAAGTTTACCTTCTAAAGTCATGCGCACCATATTCACAATGCCTGTGGTAAGGGCTGTGGTGGCGGCGGCAAAGTTTTTGGCACCTTCTTGGGGAGTCTGTGCTTTAATGGCTTGATAATTTGAACGATTATCTGAAAGCATAGTCAAAACACGGTAGTCTTTTTCGGCTGTGGCGTGATTTTTGGCGCCTTTTGGTGATTTGACATGCATGGCAGAAATCCACACACCCTTGGAACGGGCATAATCTGAAAGTTCAGGCATATCCATTTTGACGGTGGCATAAGCGTCGGAAGTAGGCAAAGGGCCTGCATCGGAAATAACAATGAGCATGCGCGAAGTATAATCCCCCCAACTCATGGAATCGAGTGCGGTTTTAATGCCTTGCGGTGAATTTTCTGTATACGTGTGGGTGGAAACTTTGGCTTCTGCCACCTTGGCTAAGGCCGTTTCTAAAGCTTCACGGTTTTCAGCTGTGGCAAAATTGCTCACAAGGCGACTGTTGTATTCGGTGCCTGGGCGAGCTTCTATGCTATTTCTAAAGGTAACTACACCAAATCCCACATCTTGTGCCAGATTATCTTTTTCAAGTTTGTCGTATAAATATCTAATTACATTAAGGCTTTGGTCAATATAAGGCTTCATGGAAATGGTGGTGTCTATAACAAAAGCTATGGCTGTACGCGGTTTTGTGGGTGTTTCTTGGGTGTTTTTTGCCGTGCTACCGGGGTCAATGGAGGCAACTTCCAAGAATTTAACACCTTCAAAAGGATCGGTCATTTGCAAAATGGGCATAAGGTAAAAGCGCTCTGCTGCCACTGCTCCTTCTGTATCGGCCGGTTCTGTGGCCACAATGCCTTGCTCTGCTAAAGCTTCACCTTGGGAACCTTTAACAATGAGTTCCTGCATATTTTTTAATTGCGTGTCCATATCAAGAGCTGTGCACACTTTTTTAAGCACTTCTTCATCGCGGAAAAAGAGCAGGGGATCACGCTTGCTTCGCGATGTAAGCAACAATGTAAGCGATTGATTCCAATTTGTAACTTTGCTTTTTTCTATGTAGCCCAAGGGGGCTTTGCCCAAAGAACCCACTTGCACAAAATCTTGCTCACGCCCATATACATAGTACACGCTAAAGGCTTTAACCGACTCTTGCACAATGGCAGCGTCTTTTTGCGGAGCTTTATAGATTTTAGCGTCCGGGTGTGTGATTATGCGTTGATATAATGTTTTTTTGCCTTCTTGCAATAAGGGAGTGGCAGCTTGGGCATATATGGTGCTTAGTGCAAGACAACAGATAGTCAGAAATACAATAGAATGTTTTGGGCGCATGTTTTACTCCGCTTTGGGGCTGTTTTGTTCAGTGGTTTTTTCTTGGGGCTTTGCACTATTGGCAATAAACCATTGGGTATAAATTTTGTTTAATTTGCCGTCTTCACGTAATAATTCTATTTTTTCATTGATAATATGCAATACGTCTTCATGTTCTTTGGAAATGGCAAAGGCATATTCTGCCGGCGCAAGACTTGGATTAATCATGCGTAATTTGGCATTGTAAGACATAAGATATTCTAAAAAAGGTTTATTACCTAAAATGCTTTCTATTTCGCCCTCGCGCAGCAGTGCAATAAGGTCTTGGGCATTGGGAAGAGCAAAAATGGTGCTGCCGCTCAATTTATTGAGTGCATATTTTTCGGCAGAACTGTTTTTGAGCAGGCCTACAATACTATACTGCAAATCTGCATTGCTCATAATGTGGCTTTGCTCAAGCACAAGGGCGTGCAGGCCGGCATCCATGAGTGTATGACTCATTTCTATGTAAGGATACTTGGCGGCACGTTCGGGGCTTATGGGAGCTAAAAGCATGTGGCAAATGTTTTGGGCAAGACCGGCCACAGATGTGGCAAAATCTAAATCCTTAAATACAAATTCAAAGGGTAAATCTAGATTATTAAGCACGTCTATATTATAGCCATCTCTTTGCCCTTGGGTATCATAAAAGGCATAGGGCGGATTGTCCATGGGGATGCACACGCTAATGCTTTTTGCCTGAGCTGAGGCGGAAAAGAAAAGCCAAAAAATAAAATATAAGTATATGTGCTTCTTCGGTAGGTTTTTTTGCATAAAATGCCTTTGTTTATTTCCATGCTTGGAGTAATTGTTGAGCTTGGGTATCTCCCTTGGCAGCGGCTTCTTCCACAAAAGTGCGCAAAGTGCCTAAAGCCTTTTCAGCCTCTGCCTCTCCTGCTGCTTGAGCTTTTTTGTACCACGCATAAGCTTCATTCATATCGGGAATTATGCTGCCTTTGGGATTTGTATCTGCGGGGTTATAATAGGTGCCAAGGGCAAGCATGGCCTTGCTCACACCTTTTTGCGCCGCATCTTCCACAAGTAAGAAAAGCGCGTCTTGCCTTTGCGCGGCACTTTCCTGACTACCTTCAGGAATAGGGCTTTTTTGTAAATTTTCTACCAAATGCCAACTGGCCGCACCTGCATCATTTTTGCGCAAAAGTTCGCGAGCTTGATGCATAGCACTAGGGGCATTTGAGGGTGTATTTGCGGCATCTTGTGCCGGGTCTGATTTAGGTTCTGCTGTTTCTGTCTTTTCTTGATCCTTGGGTTCAAGGAGCTTTTCGCTATTATCTGTATTTTCTGTGTTTTCCGTGTCTTTTGCGTCATTTGCCTGTTCAGTTTGGGAGGCATTTTCTTCGACATTTGTACCGCTTTCAGGGCTAAGAGCTTCTTTATTTTGCATATACCACCAAATGCCCAAGGCGCTCAATATGAGTAGTGCTATGAGTATAACAATGAGCACAGTATGGCTTTTTTTAGGCTCCTCTTCTTGAGTATCTTTTGCATCCATGCTTAAAGGCACAGTTTGGGGCATATCTTCTATTTCTGATTGAGCTTCTTGCTTCGGTTCCGTTTCTGGTTCTGGTATAGGGTCAGCCATAAGGGTAGGCATGCCCATGCTTAAAGGGCTGTCCGACACGCTGCCAACACCTTGCCCGCCGTGCATGGAGGAATAGGCAATATCTGTAACAAGCATGGTTTGCGGTTCAAAACTTTGGGTTTCGTCTTTTATAAATATGCGATATGTTTCAAGTATATCTAGCTGGTCTACGATGTCGGCATTGACAGCCAAGCGTAATTGGCCGGAATCGCAATCCCATTGAGTGGCTTGTATATATTCTTCTGCCGATTGCCAACCGTGCAAAGAAAGGCATTGCCCGTCCGAAGCGCGGTATATGGCAAAACTGGGAACGCTTGAGCACTGTATATTAGGAACAATAATAATGCCGTATCCTTGGCCTTGGTTTGGGTCGCTTGTAAAATGTGCTGTCATTTTTTCCTCTTATCTGACAATATAAAACTGTAAGCAATTAAGATTAGAGTGTTTTTTTATGGTGCTTATGAGCTATTCTTGGGGCAAGGCCTCTTTATACATGCTAAGAATTTGACCAAGTAGGGCATTTTCTTCTTTATTATATGGAGTTGCACTTCCAAAGTCTACATTACAAATCATGTCGTGCATAAATGTGCGTATCCAGTGGCCATAATAATTTTTATCATAGGCTATGGCATCATCGGTAAACACGCTGGCATTGCTTTTTTCCGACGGTGGCGTAAATACTACCACAGAGTTACCCTGAACCACAACAGTGCGAGTGTCACTATCAGTGAAACGTGGGTCAAGGCCAAGCCAATGCACAAAGGAATTGATACTTTCGGCTGCAAGGCTTGCTTGTTTCCAAACAAGGCTTTGGCGAGCCATATTGCCATAACCCACCACACGCCTTTGGGCTTCGGTCATATTTTTTGCAATGCCACGTCTATTCATGGTGTTGACAAGTTCGTGCACAAAAAGGCTCAAATTTTTCTCGTCCATGGCAAAATAATTTTGTGCCGTTAAGCTTGAGGCAAAATTATGTATTTGTTCAATCCAGTGCCCAATAACAAGGTCGGTAAAGCGTTCGGCCTCGTCTTGATACGCAGGATTTTGTATAGGTGCATTATCTGCGGCTTCGTCTTCATCGTCGTCAAAATTGAGGTCACCAAGCACATTTTGCAAAAGATTATCTGCCGTAACTCTTGAGCCTACTATGTTTTGTGCATGTTCGGTTTGTTCCAAGCGCTCTTGTTCCACTTGAAAATATAAGGCATAAAGGTCATAGTCGCGCACTTGTAAATTGGTTAAAAACTCGCCAAAGCGTTGTAATT
>CAYJHG010000134.1:2491-4704 GCA_964369535.1 uncultured Desulfovibrionaceae bacterium | reverse complement strand
GATAAGGCCGTGGAAGAACTTGGTACCACAACAAAACAACTGGACGATATTATTGCCAATATGACAAATACACTTAAAAGGTAAGGTGCACTACGGCTTGCTTAAAAAAGCAAGATACGAGGAAGAAAAGTAAATTCCCTTTTTTTAGTGAGGCGGCTGTTAAAGTTTCAAAAGTCGAGCAGCAACATAGGCTACACAAAACACGATAATATTTGCAATGACAATGGTTGCCCCCACAGGAGTGCCATATAATATGGAACTGAGCATGCCTATGGCAGCGCACAAAGTTGCTATAACTATAGAAGAAAGTACCACGTTTCTATAGCTGCCAAAAAGTTGCATAGAAGAAAGTGCGGGAAATACCACCAGAGCTGAAATGAGCAATGAGCCCACAAGGTTCATGGCCACAACAATAACGGCAGAAATGGTGATAGCCAGTAAAGGATTGTAAAACTTTGTGGGTAAACCCGTGGCTTTGGCAAAAGATTCGTCAAAAGTGACGGCAAAAATTTTATAATAAAAAAGAATAAATACGCTGATAACAAATACAGACAAACCCAAAGAAATCCAAACGTCTAGAGGCGTTAGTGTGAGTATGGATGTGGAGCCAAAAAGGGCTGTGCACACATCGGCGGCAATATTGGAACTTGTGGGAAAAAGGTTTAAAATCATATAGCCTATGGCCAATGCGCCCACAGACATCATGGCTATGGCTGCATCACCATGAATTTTTTTATTTTCGCCCGACCGTAGCAATAGTAGAGAAGAAAGTGCTGTTATGGGAAAAACAAGCACGGTATTGTTGGTAAGCTTTAAAGCCGAAGCCACGGCTATAGCGCCAAAGGCAATGTGTGATAAACCATCGCCAATAAAAGAAAGTCTTTTCAAAACTAAACTTGTGCCAATGAGCGAAGAGCACAAAGCCATCAAAACACCCACAATAAAAGCATGCACCACAAAGGGGTATGAAAAATATAAGGCTAATTCATTAAGAGCATTATCCATGTCTTGCCTCTGGATTATAATGTATGCAACTATCAATTTGGGATATATACTTTTTCTTGTCCATAAAGCTGACCTCGCGGTCAAAGAGTAACACTTTATTGGCATGGCTTAAGGAATTATGTATATCGTGCGTAATCATAACAATGGTAAGGCCCTCTTCATTTAAAGTGTGCAGCAGGCGATACATATCGGCTGTGGAATCAGGGTCAAGAGCCGATGTGGGTTCGTCAAGAAAGATGATTTTACTTAAAGCGCACAAAGCCCTTGCCAGCAATACACGCTGCTGTTGCCCGCCGGAAATTTTACTGTAGGAAGTATTTTTTAAAGAGGAAATGCCTATTTTTTCAAGTAATTCAAGGGATTTTTCTTTTTCTTGCTTTGTGTAAAAGGGGCGTAGGCCGTGTTTATTTATGTGCCCAGAAAGTACTACTTCCCACACCGAGGCGGGAAAGTCTTTTTGCCTTTGGGTTTGTTGCGGTAAATATCCAATGTCATTAAATTTCAATCCTGGAGAAAGTTCTATGCTCCCCGCAATAGGGCTTAGCAAACCCAAAAGAGTTTTCATAAAAGTGGTTTTTCCCGTACCATTATTACCCACAATTGCCCAAAAATCACCCTGGCTTATGCTTAAGTCAATATGACTTTGCACCGCCATTTTTTCATAGCCCACAGCAAGGTTTTTACAAATAATTTGCTCCATAATAGCTCTACTGTAAGGCTTCTTGTAAGATTTTAAGATTGCTTTCCATGACAGAAATATAGCTTATGCCTGCGGCAAGTTCTTTATCCGTCACCGTTTGTAAAGAATTTAAAGAAAGAATTTGCGCACTTTTATTTTTGCTATTGTGTATTATGGGCTGTGCTATATTATTGGTGCTGTTGTCAATGATGAGTATTCTTTGTATGTCTAATTCGTTAATTTTTTTTGATAAAAATATAACTGTTTCAAAGCTTGCTTCAGTTTCTGCCGAGCAACCGGGGAAAGCTGCAAAATACGAAATGTTATAATCGTCCATCAAATATCTAAAAGGGAACCTGTCAGCAAAAAGCACGGTTTTTTTAGGAGAATTTTTGAAAATTTCTTGGTATTTGGCGTCTAACTGTGTGAGCTTTTGGGTATAGGCTTGAACATTTTTAACATAATGAGGGGCATTGGCGCTGTCAATGTTTTGCAATTCAGCAGCAAGTGTTTGGCAAATATGCATAAC
>CAYJHG010000134.1:0-2391 GCA_964369535.1 uncultured Desulfovibrionaceae bacterium | reverse complement strand
GCTGCATGATCGTGCCCGGCGTGACTGTGCTTTTCCATGCCCTCCACAATAATCTCTTCTTTTACTCTATTGCCCAATGATTTCATGATATTAATAACTTTCATTTTTGAGTTCATGGCTTGCGACAAAACTTCTTTCACCCATATGTCAGACTCGCCCCCATTATATATGAATACATCTGCCTTGGAAATATGAGCTATGTCTTTGGCGGACGGCTGAAAGTTATGCAAATCAATACCATTATCGATGACAAGGCTTAAGTATACATTGCTTTTTTCTGAGCCTATTATTTCGCGCATATAGTCATAAATGGGAAATGTGGTCACCACAACATTAATTTTTTTATCTGCCTCTGAAGTATTTTCAGCTTGCTCTTTAGCAAAAGATATTTGGGCGCTAGCCATGAAAAATATTGCCGTGATTATGCAGGCCATATTTTTAAAAATTTTGTTCTTTTCCATGGATGCTCCTTATGCATAAAAAAATATTTTGAAATTGGAAATCATTTGCAAATAACTATGACGGTTTATAATACTTGTCAAGAGAAGTATTTATCTTAGCAAAGTATTAGACAAAGGCAATAAAAAAATAATGGGGAAAACCTTAATAAAGATTTTTCCCCCATTATTTTTTACTAAAAGACGTAAAGCTTTTTTATTTTATAAAAGCAAGCGGTAATACCTCGTCAATGTGATTTACAGGATGCACGTGTATGCGCTGTAAAAGTTCTTTGGGCACATCTTCCAAATCTTTAACATTTTGCTTTGGAATAACCACATGTTGTAAGTCACGCGCTAAAGCTGCCAGTATTTTTTCTTTTATGCCGCCCACTCCAAGCACACGTCCTTGCAGGGTGATTTCACCTGTCATGGCAAGAGAAGCGTCTACCTTTTTTTCCGTAAGGGCAGAAATGAGTGCTGTACACAAAGTGATACCGGCTGAAGGCCCATCCTTCGGGGTAGCACCTGCTGGCACGTGCACATGTATGTCTAATTTACGCGAAAAGTCTGCATCTATGCCCAAATCTTTTGCGCGGGCGCGGATGTAAGATAAAGCAGCCTGAGCGCTTTCTTTCATCACATCACCTAATTGGCCTGTAAGCAATAAGCCGCCTTTGCCTTTCATGAGGCTTGTTTCCACATGCAAGACTTCGCCGCCAAAGGGTGTCCAAGCAAGGCCAAGGGCAGTGCCCGGTTTTAATTGCTTTTCTCTGTCGTCTTCCACAAAGCGTGGAATGCCAAGTAATTCCGGCATTTGTTCTTGGTTGACCACAAAGGTATTTTCATCGCCTTCGGCTCTTTTGCGTGCCAATTTGCGGCATACGGCTCCTAATTCGCGCTCAAGATTACGCAAACCGGCTTCGCGCGTATATTCGCGTATAATGCGCTCTATGGCAGAGTCTTCAATGGTCACGTCTTTTTCTTTAAGGCCGTGATCCTTAATCATTTTTGGCAAAAGGTGTCTGTTGGCAATGGCTTGCTTTTCTTGCACAGTATAGCCGGGCAGAGTGATGATTTCCATTCTGTCGCGCAAGGGCGGTGGTATGGTTTCTAAATTGTTGGCCGTGCACAAGAACATGACCTTGGATAAATCAAAGGGCACATTCAAATAGTGATCGCTGAAGCTGAAGTTTTGTTCAGGATCTAACACTTCCAAAAGAGCAGAAGACGGGTCACCTCTAAAGTCTGTGCCAAGCTTATCAAGTTCATCCAAAACCAACACGGGGTTTTTTGTTCCTGCATGTTTTAGGGCTTGTATAATGCGCCCGGGCATGGAGCCTATATAGGTGCGGCGGTGGCCACGAATTTCTGCTTCATCGCGCATACCGCCAAGGGATATGCGATAGAATTTCCGCCCAATGGCTCTGGCAATGGAGCGGCCAAGAGAAGTTTTGCCCGTACCGGGAGGGCCCACAAAACACAAGATGGGGCCTTTGGAATCGGGATTAAGCTTGCGCACGCTTAAATATTCTAAGATACGTTCTTTGATTTTGGTTAAGGCATAATGGTCTTCGTCCAAAATGGTAGAAGCGTGCTTAATATCAAGCTTGTCGCGGCTGTGCTTTTTCCATGGCAATTCCACAAGCCAATCTAAATATGTGCGCACCACATTTGCTTCTGAAGAGTCGGAATGCATGGAGCTTAGGCGGCGTAATTGCTTGTCTGCTTCTTTGCGCACTTCTGTGGGCATGCCGGCTTTGGCAATGGCTTTGCCAAGCCCTTCCATTTCATCTTCATCTTCATTGGCAGAGTCGCCAAGCTCGTGGCGAATGGCTTTGAGTTGTTCGCGCAAGAAATAATCTTTTTGCGCTTTATCCATGCCTTCACGCGCTGAAGTTTGGATACGCGCTTGCATGGTGGCCACTTCCACTTCTTTATTAAGCTGCACATT
>CAYJHG010000133.1:0-4712 GCA_964369535.1 uncultured Desulfovibrionaceae bacterium | reverse complement strand
CACCCCGAAAGGGGGTTTGTCATCAGTCTGAGAGCGGCCTTTTGGCCGCTCTCGGTTTGCATGATTTTTTATAATTGTTCTTCTACATACATGCGCGCGTTGAAATAGCGAGTGATGATATCTTGAGCATAGGTGCGGTGTGTACCGCCCACATAGGCTGTCATGGCTCTGAAAAGGTCTCTGTCGTACCTGTCAAAATATTCGCGCAAAATTTCCACACCCACATGAATGCCAACGTCAATATTGTGTAAGTCTTGTTCATCTTTTTGCAAGCGATCTAATTTTTCTTTGTGATATTTATAAATAACTTGCATGGGGCCTCTGGCATTGGCGCTTGATATTATGGATGCGTCAAAAAAACTTTCGCGCCAGATAACGCTTAAGACAAGTAAAGGGGGGATGGAATATTCAGCAGACCACTTCATAACCGATGTGAGGTATTTTTCCAAAAGCTCATCGCTTAATTTTACCTCAGGAAAAGTAAAGGAAAAAACTTTTTTTAATTGTGGAATGGTGAGTACATAGTCAGGCTGATCCATTTTTGAAGAAACATGTGCAAGAGTGTCTTCAGCGTGTAAAAGATGTTCATACACTTTTTTGCTGATGACAATGCTGTCTTTGGGAATGGAGTGAGTTTGGAAGGCCATAAAATAACCGCAGCCAAAACACACTGCCAAGCCTATGCAAAAAAGGGCACGCCAAAAAGCTTTTCGTGCCTGACTTTCGCCTTGATTTATAAGTTTTCCTTGTTTTAAAACATAATGTATAGCCATAGAACTCTCGGGTTTATTTAGCAGAATTATATTTCCAGATTTTTATGGAATTGATTTGGGTTGCAACAGCAGCATAACTTAGGTTAAAATAATTTTTCACATTGTTATTTTGGTCTACCTACATGATGTTGCCAAGAAGGTCAAATGCCACATTTCATAAAATATTTTTGCGCAGCCTTGGCGGCCTTGCTTCTTGACTATGTAGTCACTGCAGGCTGTATATATATGGGCATTTCTTATACAATAGCCCTTGTTTTTGGCACGGGGCTTGGAGCCATAGTGGGCTTTTTGTTGCTGACCTATGTGGTTTTTCCTGTACAGAAAAAAGGCAGCGCAAAACATGCTCAGGCTTTTTCTGTACGCCGTGTGGGAGGTTTTTTGTGCGGTGTGGGCCTTGTATATGCGGTGCGATCTTTTGTTATGTGGTGCTGGTATGCTTTGGAAAATAGCATAGATGCTTCCAAAGATTGGCAGTATGTGGTGCTAATTTTTTCTTATGGCTGTTCTTTTATAACAAATTTTTTGTTTCAAAAATATTTGGTGTTTAGCCAAAAATCTTTAAAAAAATAGCGTATGTAGCAAAGCTGTATTTGAGGCAGTGCGCATATAAAGAAAATAAAAGAATTATTTACTACTTCGAGCGTAGGGCGGTTTTCCGGGTAAGGTGGCAGCCACTATGCCCAAAAGCATTAAAGATCCCCCAATAATATGCACAAAGGTGATTTGCTCACCAAGTATAAGAACACCTTTCATGGCCGTAAAAAGCGGTATGGAATAATAAATCATACCGGCAGCTACAGGGCCGATACGTTCAATGGCTACACTCCAAAGCACATAGGCAATGCATGAACAACCAATGCCGGCATAGAGCACGCTAATAATAACAGCTTCATTCCAAGTGGCCGGTGGCAAAAGTTTCATTTCAGCCACAAGTAGGGGAAGGCAGATGATGAGTCCAATGCTAAAAACAGTGGTATGGTAGCTGGCAGTGCCAAGTTCTTTTGGGCGGTAACGGGCAAAAAATGAATATATTCCAAAGCAAGTAATGCCGCCAATGCTCCAAAAATCGCCTATATTAAAGTCAAAATTTGTCAAATTTTCTAAACTTCCGCGCGAAATGAGCACAGTAAGTCCAAAAAGTATGGTCAATAATCCAAAAAAACGTCTTTTGGTAATGGCTTCACCACAAATAATTCGAGAGAGCAAAAGAATAATGATGGGGGCAGAGGGCACAAAGAGCACCATGTTGATGCTGGTGCTAGTTTTTCCAGCTTGGTAAAACAAGGTATTTAAAAGAACCACTCCCATAAGAGCTTGCCATGTCATATACCAAAAATGCTTGCGTATAATGGGAAAATCTTGACGAATATGATGCAGGCCAAAGGGTAGTACACACAAAAGAGCAATGAACCAACGCCAAAAATTTAATTGTATAGGCGGTATGGCATGCGCCACAGCTCTGGCCACAACAAAATTGCCGGCCCATAAGATAACGGCAATGATGGCAGCCGCGTAGCCTAATTGTTTTGGGGTCATATAAAAAACTCTTTATCAAGCTGTTATCAAATGCACAACTTGCGTCGTCAGGCTACTTTGTTGTTTGTTGCATGGGCATAAGAGTCCTATGCAACGAAAAAAACATTTGCCAAAGCATACTAATTTTTTGAACAGTCTGTTTTTACCAAGTAAGGCGAACTTTCGCCCCACGCTTATGCATATGCTCTTTGCAATCTTTAATGCTATATTGCCCATAGTGTACAATGGAAGCGATGAGCGCTGCCGAAGCTTTGCCTTCGCTCACAGCCGCATACATATGCTCAGGGCTGCCCGCACCACCGGAAGCTATGACGGGAATGCTCACCAATTCGCAAATTTTGCGGGTAAGATTTAGTTCATAGCCATCGCAGGTGCCGTCGGCGTCAATGGAATTAATACAAAGCTCGCCGGCGCCTAAGTCTTCACAATGCTTAGCCCATTGCAAAGCGTCAATGCCCATATGCTTGCGACCGCCGTGGATAACAATTTCATAGCCTGAAGGAATATTTGCGCTCTTATCCACTTGCTTAATATCCATACCCACCACAATGGCTTGTGAGCCAAAGGCATAAGCCCCTTCAGTGATGATTTCCGGCTTGGTAACCGCTGCGGAATTTACAGAAACTTTTTCAGCTCCGGCTAAAAGCACTGCGCGCATATCTGCAACACTGCTTATGCCTCCGCCCACAGAAAAGGGTATAAAAATCTGCTCGGCCACGCGAGCCACCACGTCTAAAAATATGCCGCGTTTTTCGTGTGAAGCGGTAATATCGTAAAAAACAATTTCGTCAGCGCCTTCTTCATAATAGCGGCGTGCCGTTTCCACAGGGTCTCCAATGTCAACATTTCCTTGAAATTTAACCCCTTTTGTAAGGCGGCCGTCGCGCACGTCAAGACAAGGGATAACACGTTTACTTAGCATATGCCCCCCTTCTTTTGGCAGCAATAGTCATAGAAATTTTGCAAAATCTGCAAACCCGGCGCGCCGCTTTTTTCCACATGGAATTGCAAAGCCCAAAGGCCGTCATAGCCATATATACTGCAAAATTCTTTACCATAATATGTAGTTGCAAGAACAAGCTCTGGCTTTGGTTGCACATAATAACTGTGCACAAAATAAAATTCGGCATCATGGGGCACATTGTGTAAGAGCAGGCTGGCTTGCTTTTTTTGCAAATTATTCCAACCCATGTGGGGAATGCGTATGGGGGTGCCGTCTTCTTCGGTGCAATCTTGTTCAAAACGTATGCAAGAACCTTCTATAATGCCTAAGGTTTGGGTGTCGCTTTCTTCGCTGTGTTCCAAAAGAATTTGACAGCCAAGGCAAATACCGAGCAGGGGCTTGCCATTTTTTACCAGCTCCTTGAGCACAATATGCAGGCCGCGATCTTGCAAAAGTTGCATGGCTTGTCCCGCGGCACCTACTCCCGGAAAGATAATGCCCTTTGCCTTTTGCAAAATGCTTGGTTCTGCGGTGATATGACATTCAATACCAAGGTGTTCAAGGGCGCGCTTTACACTGGTTTGGTTACCCGCTTCATAATCAAGAATTGCCAACATATAGTATATTCCTCATTTTTTTATGGAGTTTGCATTCTCGCACCGGCGCACTTTAGCAATAAGTTGCATAAAATGCTAGCGTGGATTTAAGCATTTTTTTGCGCATCTAGACTCTGAGCTTGACATTTTAAAGAATGAGAGTGATTATACAAATAGGAATTATTCGCATTATAAATGTTTTAAAAGAATTCAAACTTTTGGAGGATACAAATATGAGTGATAGAGCAGAACGCAAGGCCAAAGTTATAGATGTGCTAAATCAAGCCCGCGCCATGGAGCTTTTGGCCATTCATCAGTATATGAACCAGCATTATAATTTGGACGATAAAGACTATGGCGAATTGGCGGCTAATATGAAACTTATTGCCATAGACGAAATGCGCCATGCAGAAGCTTTTGCCGAAAGGATTAAAGAGCTTGGCGGCGAGCCCATCACAGAGCCTAGTGGCAAGGTGATTAAAGGTCAAAATATATTGGAAATATATAATTTTGATGTGGAAGAAGAAGACACAGCCATTGATGTGTACAATGGTTTTATAGCCGTATGTAAAGAATGTCGCGATATTATAAGTGCGCGTCTTTTTGAACAAATTATTGAAGATGAGCAAAAGCATTTAAGCTATTTTGAAAACACAGCCGGACATATTGAAACGCTCAAAGATACCTATCTTTCCAAAATGGCCGGTACCCCTTCAGATACAGGTCCTTCCAAGGGCTTTGTGCTGAATAGCAATAACGAAGCGTAATATAATGGCCTGCCTATTGTTTGTAGGCAGGCCATTAATAAGCTACTAAGCGTCTTCTTCGTCAAACTCAACATCTATATTTTCAAAAATATCCATG
>CAYJHG010000132.1:0-4736 GCA_964369535.1 uncultured Desulfovibrionaceae bacterium | reverse complement strand
AAAATAATTTTCGGCTGGCTTTGTTTTGCTCCGCTGCGCGGCTTTAGCTACTTCCCGTAGCAGTCAGTTGTTTTGCAACAATCTGTTATATAGATTGTCAAGGAGTACATTATGTCCAGTCAGATAAAAAAAGTTTCGCTAACCAGTGTCGATATTTTGGCATTAAAAAATACGCGCTACATAAGCATGGTCACAGCCTATGATTTTTCTTCGGCTGTATTTGCCGATAGAGCCGAAGTGGACATGCTTTTGGTGGGTGACTCCTTAGGCATGGTTATGCTTGGGCAAGACGATACCCTGAAAGTGCATATGGATATGATGGTACACCATTGCCAAGCTGTGGCCATGGCCAAACCCAAGGCGTTAATTGTGTGCGACATGCCCTTTATGAGCTATGAAGCTTCTGTGCAAGAGGCTTTACATAATGGCGCAAGGCTTATGGCCGAAGGGGGCGCTCGCGCGGTAAAGCTTGAAGGGGCAACTCCTATTTTACCACAAATACGCGCTTTGGTGGCGGCTGGCATACCTGTCATGGGGCATATTGGGCTTACACCACAACGCATGGCAAGCCTTGGCGGATTTAAAGTACAAGGGCGTTCTGCACAAGCAGCAAAAACTCTTGTAGAAGAAGCACTTGCCCTTGAAGCAGCGGGTTGTTTTAGCCTTGTGCTTGAATGTGTGCCCAAAGAAGTGGCAGCCATTATTACCAAAAAATTGCGCATTCCCACCATTGGCATTGGAGCCGGCAATGCTTGCGATGGGCAGGTGCTTGTATATCACGATATGCTGGGGCTTAATCCGCGTCAGGTGCCTAAGTTTGCTAAAAAATATGCAAATCTTGGTGAAGAAGTAACCAAGGCTTTACAAATCTATGTGCAAGATGTGCAACAAGGGCACTTTCCACAAGAAGAACACGCCTTTCATTTGCATGAAGAAGAAATACAAGAACTTAAAAAATTATATGGGGATATGTAAATGATAGGTTCACCCGTGCCCCGCGTTGCTGCCATACACGACCTTTCAGGTTTTGGGCGCACATCTTTAACGGTGGTTATTCCCATTTTATCATCTATGGGCATTCAGGTGTGCCCCATGCCAACGGCTGTGCTTTCAACACATACTACAGAATTCACTGATTTTACCTTTTGTGATTTAGTAGGGGAAATGCCCAAAATTCTTGAGCATTGGTGCAAACTTGGGTTAAAATTTGAAGGCATATACTCCGGATTTTTAGGTTCGCCAGAACAGATGCAAGTGGTGGAAGAAACCATTGCTCATTGTAAAACAGAAGGTGGGCTTGCTGTGGTTGACCCTGTACTTGGCGATAATGGCAAGCTTGACCCCACCATGACACTAGAGATGGTGGCGCGTATGCGTGAATTGGTGCGCCATGCCGACTGCATAACCCCCAATCATTCCGAGGCTTCTTGGCTGCTAGATATACCGTATGCGGAAAAAATAAGCATTGGCGCTTTACGCGAACGCTTGGTAAAGCTTACAGACATGGGGCCAAAGGTGGCCATTATCACTTCTGCCCCCATACAAAATCGCCATGGCTATACATCTTCTGTGGCTTATCATGCAGAACAAAAACGCTTTTGGCGTGTTGATTGTCCCTATATTCCGGCATTTTACCCTGGAACCGGCGACTCATTTGCTTCTGTGCTCACAGGTTCTTTATTGCTCGGAGACTCCTTGCCCTTGGCCATGGATAGAGCTGTGCAATTTGTAAGCATGGGTATTCGAGCCACTTTTGGGCACGATTTGCCAAGCCGCGAGGGTATTTTATTAGAAAAAGTATTAGACACATTGCGAACACCTGTTATGGCAGCTAGTTATGAGCTTTTGGAGGATGATGTATAATGGAGCCCATGTCACATGAAAAAAGAGCCGCCTTGCCCATTGGTATTTTTGACTCGGGAGTTGGCGGCCTAACAGTGCTTGACGCCATACACAAAGCCTTGCCCCATGAAGACTTGCTGTATCTTGGCGATACAGCGCGTCTGCCCTACGGAACAAAAAGTCAAGAAACTGTTGCCACATATGCACAGCAAGCAACGGCAAAACTTGTGGAAAGAGGCATAAAGATGCTGGTTGTTGCTTGCAATACAGCCACATCTGCAGCTTTACCCAAATTGCGAGAAGTGTTTGCCCCCCTGCCTGTGCTTGGGGTTATCGAACCCGGCGCCCAAGCTGCCGTGAGCCATAGCCGCAATGGGCATATCGTTGTTATTGCAACAGAAAGTACCATCAAAGGCGGCGCCTATCATAAAGCTATCACAGCTTTGCGTAGTGATGTACGCATTACCGAAAAAGCCTGTATGCTTTTTGTGCACTTGGCTGAAGAGGGCTGGGTGGACGGCCCCTTGGTGGAGGGCATAGCCGAGCGTTATCTCAAACACATTTTTGCTCCGGCGGCGGAATATGCCCCTTTGCATACACGTCCCGACACTTTACTGCTCGGTTGTACGCATTTTCCACTTTTGCGGCCAGCGCTCATTAAGGTGGTGGGGGAAGATGTGGCCATTGTAGATTCTGCCCACACGGCAGCTTGTGCCGTGCAAAAAGCGCTTACTGCGCAAAATCTACACACCAAGGCATTGCGCGGGCATTGCCATTTCATGACCACCGACGATGTCGCACGCTTTGCCGAAGTGGGCAGTATTTTTTTGGGGCTTAATCTTGAAAAAAACCGTGTAGAACATATAGACTTATAGGGGGGTCTTGGTGTATAATATTCCCTGTTGATTTTGTTTTGCTTTTTTTTAAGTAAAACTTGATGTTAGAACATTCGCACAATAATATATATACGAGTTTTTTTGTCACCAAAAAGACTATTTTTCATTGAACTATTGTGACATTATTAAAGGAAAACACATGTCATACGCTCCTATTGCCATGATTCCAGGGCCTGTGCAGGTGCCTGCCAGTATTCGAGAAGTGCTTGCGCGCGATCATGGCTGCGGACAAAACGAAGAAGAGTTTTTGCCCCTGTATCACGCCACCAGCAAGCTTTTGGCCTATTGCATGAGCACAGAAAATGATGTGGTCATCATGACAGGTGAAGGCATGCTGGCTCTTTGGGCGGGATTGAAAAGTTGCCTTGCACCTGGAGATAGGGTGCTTGCCATTGGTACGGGAGTTTTTGGTGACGGCATTGGCGATATGGCAGAAAGCATGGGCTGCGAAGTCAAAAAAATAAGTTTTCCCTACAATGCCACCGTGCCAAATTCCGGTGAAGGGCTTAAAAAAATTGAAGAAGCCATAGTCAACTTTAAGCCACATATGATTACGGCAGTGCACTGTGAAACGCCTTCAGGCACTTTAAATCCGCTGGAAGGCCTTGGAGCTTTAAAAAAAGCGCATAATGTGCCGCTTTTTTATGTGGACGCTGTGTCGAGCCTTGGGGGTACGCCCGTACTTATGGACGCTTGGCATATTGACATTTTGCTTGGTGCCTCGCAAAAATGCCTTTCTGCGCCCCCTAATTTAAGCTTTTTAGGCTTAAGCCAAGCCGCTTGGCAAAGGGTGGCAGAAATTAAATATCAAGGTTATGACGCACTTTTACCATGGCAAGATGTGCGTAAAACGGCTTTTTTCCCGTATACTCCGTATTGGGCAGGCGTTGCCGCTTTGCACAACTCTTTGCAGCAAATACTGGACGAAGGCCTTGAAAAAGTTTATGAACGTCATAGAGCAACTGCGACGTTATGCCGCGAAGGCTTAGAAAAACTTGGATGCAGCCTTTGGCCATTGGCCGAAGCCGTATCCTCGCCCACGGTGACGGCAGCTTGTGTGCCCAAGGGGATACCATTTGCCACGTGGCAACAAGCTTTGCGTGTGCGCGGTTTAAGTGTTGGCGGTTCTTTTGGTCCCATGGAAGGGAAGGTTTTTCGTATGGGACATATGGGGTGTCAAGCAAAACTTAGCCTTGTTAAACAAGCGCTTGATATTATAGAAGAAGTTTTGCATGAAATATAGGTTTAACGGTTTATTGTAAGAGGAATGGTTGTAATAACTGTTTAATTTGTAATGATTTAAATATTGGAGATTATCATGACTAAAGCTGAACTTGTAGAAAAAATTTATGCAAAGGCTGGGCTTCCCACCAAAACCATGGCTGAAAACACCCTTGATGCTGTTATCGCTACCTTGCGTGAAGCCCTTGCCAACGGTGAATCCGTAACATTTACAGGATTTGGAACGTTTAAAGTGACCGAACGTGCTGCCCGCAAAGGCCGCAACCCCCGCACTGGCGAAGAAATCAACATTCCAGCAAGCAAAGTTGCAAAATTTACTGCCGGCAAGCAATTAAAAGATGTTTTAAAATAGTACATGATAAAAAATATTTTTTTGCATTGAGTCATAAAAACATTGCGCTGCATAAATCACTTAAAATACTTTTGATTGTTACAATAATAGATTTTGCACGAGTGCATATGTAATAAACTCTTGAGCGCAAGAAAACTTTAAAAACCCAAAGTGAGTACATTCTCCTTTGGGTTTTTTTGGGGGCACGGTAAATTCAAGAAAAAAACGCTGCGCGCCCTCACGCGCTCTTGACCAGCTCTTTTCCTTATGCTATCAAACCCAAGTTGCAAGTCATACAGAACATTTGCGACAACACCCTAGCGGAGGGGTGGCAGAGCTCGGTTTAACGCGGCGGTCTTGAAAACCGTTGAAGGTGTGAGCCTTCCGGGGGTTCGAATCCCTCCCCCTCCGCCATAAATTCAAAT
>CAYJHG010000131.1:0-4745 GCA_964369535.1 uncultured Desulfovibrionaceae bacterium | reverse complement strand
AATAGCGCAGGAGTCTTAACTCATGGCTAGCGCATTGAGTATTGACAGTGCAACACCCTATTATACTATAAAGCCCTGCAGTAAAATCTATCAAAAATATTTTTACTGCAGGGCACGTGATAGGTGCTATTTAGCGTAAATTAGGCTCTATGTGGCTCAAGCTCAGCCAAAAATTCAGAGCGTACTTCAAAACCCAAAGTCACAGCTTTATCTGCAGCTTCTACAGAACGCGCAAATTCACTCTGCTCAAAAAGAGCTAATGCGAGATTGTTCCAAGCAGGGGCAAAATTTGGTTCACGGCGCAAGGCTTCGTTACAAGCCTCTTCAGAAGCTTTATAGTCGCCTTGCATAAAGAAAGCAGTAGCAAGAGCACTGTGGGCTTGAATAAAATTCGGTTCCCATTTAATGGCTTTTTTCAAGGCGGTAATGGCTTTGTCCGGTTCTCCGCGTTGAATATGCACAAAGCCTATATTGCCCCAAGGTACGGGAAATTTAGCGCGGCAATTGGCGGCTTCTTCGTTATAGCGCAAGCAGCCATCTAGGTCGCCACGTTCAAGGCAAATGCCACCCAATTGCACAAAGGCTTCAGCAAGGCGTGGTGCATTGCGAACAGCGGCCAAAAAAGCATCTTCAGCCCCCATAAAATCACGTTTGGTCAAAAGGGCAAGGCCAAGATTGTAATAATGGTTCGCACATTTGTCGTTTTGTTGAATTTCGCTTTTAAGGTCTGCGATGTATTCATCTATGTCGTCGTATTGACTTTTCATTTGATATGTCCTTCTTTTTTGAGCAAATCATGGTACCATAAGCAAAAATCCATGATGCCCATATATTTTTCATCTCTATTCACAACACCTAGGGCGCATTCCAGAGCACCACGGCCATAATCATTGCTATAATGGCCTTTTTGTGCGGCCATTTGTAAAAACTCACGTACCAATTGTTGCGTGGTACGCTTGGTGGTATCTAGGCGTATATCAAGAGGATCATTTGGCTTTTGAAAAGGATCCCATGTGTCATACCCTATACGATCCACAAATTTACGCCTTCTTGGGTTCATTTTTTCATAAATCTGGCGCTTGAGTTCTTCTTGCTCTTCTGTAAGCTCTTGAGGGGTGCCGTCACGAAATACCGACGCAGGGATCATTTCTAGCATGGTATTTATTCCTTTTTAGCAGGCCCAATGCCTAGATAATTTTTGTCATAGCTGGTTATAAGCGCCATAGATACAGGCACATACACGTCTGCCAATTCTTTAAATCGGCTTTTGACTGTGGAGGCTATATCGCGCGAAAGCCCATCTAAGCGTTGATGTATGCTTGTCATATTGACAGCGGGATAATTGCCGCCTTTGCCAAAAGAAGTTTTGCCGCAAACATGCCCTTTGCCAGAAATATTGAGCGGCACACCGTAAAGACGGCATGTAATGGGTCTGTATTCATAAAGAATACAGGCATTTTGGGCATTGAGCAAAGGACAAGGGACGCGAACACGGGCTGCATCTGCCATAATATCTTCCGGACTTTTGCCGTCTTTGGCAGCGCGATAAAATTCTCGCTTTAAGCGCACAAGCTTACGATCCACATCTGCAGCATTCATTAAAATATCAGACCTTTCTTTGCCATAAGGTATTTTTTCTGCAAAAACCTTATTTAAGTACATGGATTCTACTAAAGAAAGATCAAAAAGCGCGTGGCAACAGTCACTGCAACCTTGCTCGCAAGTGACACAATCGGGGTGGGCTTTGCGAACATGGCTAAAGACAGCATCAGTTTCGGCAACAAGAGCCTCATAGCGGGCAAATATATCGGACAAATCAGGTATCATGGCTTACCTTACATTTTTAGGCTACATTGTACCAGAATGCCGCCGAGATGTATGCAACATCCGGCGGCACCTTTAAAGGGCAATATGTAAATAAGTTCTATTTATAATTTGGCAAGTTTTTTTGTATTAAAAGCTCATCAAATTAATGTAACGTACTTAAATGATAACCCTACATTTCTTCAACAGTAACTGCGCCAGTTTCACAAACTTCAACGCAAGATTCACAGCCAAGACATTCCTCTTCGTTGATGGGAACGGACTTGCCCTCTTGGATTTCATACACTTCTACGGGGCAAACGTCTACACATTCGCCACAGCCTGTACATTTCTCTGCGTCAATAACTACATTCCAGCTCATAATTTCCTCCGGTTAGTTTAGTTTAAGAAAGCTTTTGCTCTCTTAAAAGTTTGGTTTATACATATACGCAAGTTTTCTACCCTTGCTTTACAAGGCATAGCTTTAGGTGCTTCTAAGGTCAAGCTTTATACGAAATTTTTTTAAAAAAGATGGCATCTTCCAATAATAATTGGATTTTTATTATGTTTCTTGGGTGTTTTTTTGAAAAAACCGCATATAAATACAAAAAAGGCCATGTTAATCAAACAAGGCCTTTTTTTGCGTATGCTATATTATAAGCATACAAATCTTTTGCAAAATAAATTTTTAAAACCTTCTAAATATTACGATTCTTGGCGTACAACAGGTTTAATCACGGCACCAGAGCGGATACAACGCGTGCATACTGTCAAAGTGCGCACTGTACCATTAGCAAATTGATGACGTACCTTTTGCAAATTAGGGTTAAAACGACGCTTAGTTTTAATATTAGAGTGGCTCACTAAATTGCCCACTTGCGGTTTTTTTCCGCAAAAATCACACTCCTTGCTCATGGCAATCCTCCGCATATATACTTAAATTATTTTTAAAAAGCATATTAAGGGCGCGCGCCATTCGCGGCACATATGCTCTTTGTAATCACTTGCAGCGCATGTACTTATACGCTCTTACCACAAAAGGCAAGCTTTTATGCGTGTTTTCTAAAAAAAGTATGCATTTTTTTTTAATAATTTATAAAATCAACAACATAGAAACATTGTCACAATATAGCCATTGTGTACTATAAATGCTTCATTTTAACTATTCATTGCTAAGTCATGTATAAGATGTTAGCATCACCTTTGTAAAGAAAATCATCTGCTCTTGAGCAATGAAAATGTGTGTATTTTTAGCAAAAGTATTTTTAGCCTATAGTGAAGGATACATATGAAAAAACTTCTGGTGATGGGAATTGGCAATATGCTCTTAACCGATGATGGTGTGGGAGTGTTTGCGGCTCAAAAGCTCATTGAAGAAAGCTTTCCTGAAAATGTAAAAGTTTTGGAAGCTGGCACCTTTACACATGATATTTTTTATCTTTTTGAAGGGTATGATGTTGTACTTGTTCTTGATATTGTGCACGCCAAAGGTGAGCCTGGCAGCATTTATCTTTTGAGTGAAGCTGACCTTGTGGATAATGAAAAACAACGCTTATCTATCCATGATATTGACCTTATTGATTCTCTTAAAATGGCAGAGCGCCTTCATGGTTCGCGCCCCGATTTGTATGTAATTGGCATGGAGCCCCACGATTATACCACTTGGAACATAGGGCTTTCTGAACCGGTACAAAAAAAGTTTGACGCTTTTTTAGACGTAACTAGACAAGAAATTGCTAAAATATTAGCTAGCTTTTAGGAGAGTGTATGTGTCTTGCAATTCCTGCTCAAATTGTTGAGCTTATGGAAAATGGTATGGCAAAGGCCAGAGTGGGCGAAAGTTCTACCTATTTAACAACCTCTGTAATGTTATTACCCGAAGAAGCACAAGTGGGTGATTATATTATTGTTCATGCTGGATTTGCCCTGCATAAATTACGTCCTGAAGACGCACAAGAAACTTTGCGCCTTTATAGAGAAATGACTGAAACCCTTGAAGGAAAGCCGGCTGAATTTTAATATCTTGCCTCACTTGCCATATGTAAAAAAGAGCGTTATATGTTTTATATAGGCTGTTTTTTTTATTTTTGAGGAGGATATATGGTAGACGCTATACCTGAACCCGTTTCTGGGGCTGACATGGTTTTGGAAAATGTAGGCAACCGTTATGTACGCGGCGGAAACTTGACCATTGCTGATGAAAACATGGCCATGGTTGCCTCTGCAGCCAAAAGTGCCGAAAGGTTTGGCCCAAGTGTGGCTGATTTTAAAGTTAGCCGCCCGGAATTACCCGAAAATGTAAAAGGAACCTTGGTGGAATACTCTTCCTAGGTGTGTCGTAAATGTCAAAAGTTTAAGGATATATATGAGTAGCACCATTGATGAATTGACGGTTCAGTATGAAGAAAATGGTCAAGTGGTTGTCAAAGAACTTGATAAGGCCATACTGACCAAGGGGGCATGGACCACCATTGTTTTTCGCTTTCAAGAATGGAAAAATGATGCTGATACCTATGGCCCAGAAAAATATGTCATACGACGTTATAAAAAAAGCGCTGGCGAGTATCGCATGCAGTCAAAATTTACCATTTCTAGTGCTGACCAAGCAAAAAAAATCATTGAAACTCTGCAAGGCTGGCTAGATAGCCCTATAGCGTGATTGTTTAAAGGGTTGCAAAAAAATGCCCGAAAAACATTTTTAGCCTCTAACATGCTAAAAATGTAGAACTTTTCAAAAAATAAGAAAAAAAGTAATTTTTTGCTTGCAAGATTTGTCACTTTATTCTAACTTTCTCTCTCGGCGGAACGTGGCGCAGTTTGGTAGCGCGCCTGGTTTGGGACCAGGATGCCGGGAGTTCAAATCTCTCCGTTCCGACCACAAATTTTATAAAAGTACAGGGTAGTTACAGATGATGTAACTACCCTGTACTTTTTTGGTGGTC
>CAYJHG010000130.1:0-4763 GCA_964369535.1 uncultured Desulfovibrionaceae bacterium | reverse complement strand
TGCACGGCGTAAAAAAACTGCTTTTTTTGGGCTCTTCTTGTATTTATCCCAAAGAATGCCCACAACCCATTCACGAAGAATATTTACTTTCCGGACATTTGGAACCAACCAACAAGGCCTATGCCTTAGCTAAAATTGCCGGACTTGAAATGTGTGCTGCTTATAGGCGGCAATACGGCTTTGACGCCATAAGTGTCATGCCCACAAATCTTTACGGGCCAAATGACAACTATCATCCTGAAAATGCACATGTTATACCGGCACTTATCCGACGCTTTCACGAGGCCAAAATGGCTAAAGCGCCAACGGTGAGCATTTGGGGCAGCGGCAAAGCACGACGCGAATTTTTATACGTGGACGACTTAGCTAAAGCTTGCCTAGTGTTGATGCAAAAATATAGCCAAGAACAACATATCAATGTGGGCACCGGAGAAGATATGACAATTTTGGAATTGGCTAAACTTGTGGCTCAAGTGGTGGGCTTTTCCGGACAAATCCACACAGACACCAGTAAGCCCGACGGCACCTTGCGCAAAGTATTAAATATAGATAAAATACGTGCGCTTGGTTGGCAACCCGCCATTAGTCTTGAGCATGGCCTTACACTAAGCTATGCCGATTTTTTATCCAATCACAGCTAAAGCCATACCCTTTTAAATTTTATGAAAAAAATAATAAGCCTTCTTACAAACAAATTTTCTGAATTTTTTGTGCTCTTTCTTATATGCGCCATATTTTATACGGTGTTGCACGTGAGCGCAGGGGCAGCTTTAGAAAAAACTAACACAACCCAAGCAGTTGAAACAATAAGTTTTTTGCGCATTGTTGCCAGCGGAATTTTTGCCCTTTTTTTAGGCATTATGGGGGTGAAAATAAGCATGCGTGTTTGGCCTGCCGTTTTTGTGCACAGCTTTGTGGTCAGCGCCATGCTCGCTTTTGACATTCCTCTTGATAAACTTATAATAGACTGGAATATAACACTTTTTATCATTGGCTTAATGGCAGGCCTTACCGGTGTTTCGGGTGGTTTGTATCTGGGGTATTTATGGTTCAAACACCGCAGGTAGGCTGTGTAAAAAATATTGCCAAGCGGTTTGAGTGACTATACACTCGCAAAACGCCGATAAAATATATTTGCATTTTCTTGCAAGGAGTTAAAAAATATGAATTTTATCAAAATGCACGGTGCCGGCAACGACTATGTATACATTGACACAAGGTCAAACCCTGTGGACGATCCGGCAAGCCTTGCCCAAAAAGTAAGCCATAGGCATAAAGGCATAGGCTCCGACGGTCTTGTGCTCATTATGCCCTCAGACATTGCACATGTGCGCATGCGCATGTTCAACAGCGACGGCAGTGAAGCGCAGATGTGCGGCAATGCCATACGCTGCGTTGGCAAATATGCTTATGACAGCGGCATGGTAAAAGACACTGAATTTAAAGTTGAAACCATGGCAGGCATAAAAATACTGCACATGCAGATAGAAAATAACAAAGCCGTGGGCGCCACGGTGGATATGGGCAAGCCAGAATGGGTGCCAGCGCAAATTCCTGTTAAACACGAAGGCGACTTAGCCCTTGAAATTCCTGTGGAAGCTTCCGGCAAAACCTATACAGCCTCTTGTGTTTCCATGGGCAATCCCCATGCGGTGATTTTTGGCGAAAATTTGGACACGCTTGCCATTGAAAAAGTGGGCCCGCCCCTTGAAAATCACCCTCTCTTCCCCGAGCGCATCAATGTGGAATTTGTGGAAATTATTGACAGAAAAAATGTGCGCATGCGTGTTTGGGAACGCGGTGCCGGCGAAACGCAAGCTTGCGGTACAGGTGCTTGTGCTGTGGCTTGTGTGACAGCTCGCCTTGGCCTTACCGACAGAGATGTAAATGTGCACCTTTTGGGTGGCACTTTGCATATAAAATGGGATGACAATGACCATGTGTTTATGTCTGGAGAAGCCGTAGAAGTTTTCAGGGGAGAACTATAATCCGCATATGCATTTTTTTGTAAAATTTAAAAAATTAATACAGCAACAATAAGATATATTAAAAAGAGGTAATTATGTTTCAAGAAAATCCACACTTTGCCGGTTTGCCAGGTTCTTATCTTTTTGCAGAAATCGCTCGCCGTGTGCGTACCTACCAAGCAGAACATGCTGATGCCAAAGTTATTTCTTTGGGCATTGGCGATGTTTCAAAGCCTTTACCCCCTACCGTTATTAAAGCTTTGCACAAGGCTGTGGACGAAATGGCCGAAAGCTCCAGCTTTAAAGGTTATGGCCCAGAGCAAGGTTATGATTTTTTGCGCGAAGCCATTGTAGAAAACGATTATAAAGCCCGCGGTATGGATATCACTGCCGGAGAAATATTTGTCAGCGACGGTGCCAAATGCGATGTGGGCAATTTCCAAGAACTTTTTGCCGACAATATGCGCATTGCAGTCACCGACCCCGTATATCCTGTATATGTTGACTCCAATGCCATGTCCGGACGCACCGGCACATTTATTGACGGAAAGTGGAACAAACTCATCTATTTGCCTTGCACAGCTGAAAATAATTTTGTCCCAGATTTTCCTGCTGAAACTCCTGACGTTATTTATCTTTGCTATCCCAACAATCCCACAGGCACTGTGCTTAATCGTGAAGCTCTCAAAGCGTGGGTAGATTATGCCAGAAATAATGGCTCCATTATCATGTATGATTCTGCCTATGAAGCTTTTATCCGCAGTGACGATGTGCCACACAGTATTTATGAAATAGAAGGCGCCAAAGAAGTGGCCGTTGAATTCCGCAGTTTTTCTAAAACTGCCGGATTTACAGGCTTGCGCTGCGCTTATACTGTTGTGCCCACCGCCATACAAATAAAAGGCAAAGCCCTTGACTTAAATGGCATGTGGAACCGCCGCCAGTGCACCAAGTATAATGGTTGCCCCTATATAGTTCAAAGGGCCGCCGCTGCCATTTATAGCCCCGAAGGTAAAGCAGAAGTAAAAGCTGTTATTGATGGCTATATGCAAACAGCTGCCAGTGTGCGCAAAACCTTTCTTGATATGGGTCTTGAAGTCTATGGCGGCGAGCACGCACCCTATGTGTGGACACGCACGCCAAAACAAGAAGGCAAACACATGCCTTCATGGGATTTCTTCCAACAAGTGCTTGAAAAAGCACAAGTGGTATGCACCCCTGGCATGGGCTTTGGCCCAAGCGGCGAAAACTATGTGCGCTTCACCGCCTTTGGTTCTCCGGAAAATACGGCTGAGGCTTTGGCCCGCGTTAAAAATATTTTTTAACAGCCTGCTGAAAATCAATGCTTTAGTGTTACATTAAAAACATTTTTTTTAGCTATGCATCCATAAATCAAGCCTTGACGGATGCACAAAAAAAAATATATTGTGGGTACCTTCCTAGTATCATTAGGAAGGTACCCAAATTTTTTGCTATATTTGCTAAGCATGCATTAAGGAGTTATGCCGTGATATTCAATATGGAAAAAGAAACCATGCCCCGCGAGGAAATCGAAGCCTTACAATTACGTCGCCTACAATTACTTTGTCAGCGTTTATACGCCAATGTACCCTTTTACCGTAAGCGTTTTGACGAATTAGGTATCACTCCGGCAGACATTACTTCTTTACAAGATCTTACTTCTTTGCCTTTTACCGAAAAGCAAGATATGCGCAACAATTACCCTTATGGCCTTTTTGCCATGCCCAAAGAAAGCATTGTGCGCATTCACGCTTCCAGCGGCACCACAGGCAAGGCCACTGTGGTGGGTTATACCCAAAGAGACCTTGATAATTGGGCAGAAATGGCCGCTCGCAGTCTTGCTTGCACCGGTGCTACGGCACGCGACTTTGTGCATGTGGCCTATGGATATGGCCTTTTCACCGGCGGTCTTGGCATGCACTATGGCGCAGAAAAGCTTGGCGCCACCACCATTCCCGCTTCGGGCGGTGCAACCAAAAGGCAAATCCAGCTCATCCGCGATTTTGGCGCCACGGTGCTTTGCTGCACGCCTTCTTATGCTTTGTATCTTTGGGATGCAGCTCAAGACATTGGCATAAATTTCAAAGAATTACCTTTGAGCATCGGTGTTTTTGGCGCTGAACCTTGGAGCGAAAACATGCGCCAAGAAATAGAACAAAAGCTCCATATAGACGCTTTGAATGTCTATGGACTTTCAGAAATCATGGGCCCCGGTGTGGCCATGGAATGCGTGGAAATGAAGTGCGGCATGCACATTTTTGAAGACCATTTCTTACCGGAAATCATTGACCCTGTTACCTGCAAGCCTATAGAGCCAGGACAAGTGGGTGAGCTTGTTATAACCACCTTAACCAAAGAGGGCATACCGCTTTTGCGTTATCGCACTCGTGACTTAACCACCATAGACTACACCCCTTGCAAATGCGGACGCACCCATGCTCGCATTGGGCGTATTCAAGGGCGCAGCGATGATATGCTTATTATTCGCGGTGTGAATGTGTTCCCACAACAAATTGAGAGCATCTTGCTTGAATGCGAAGGCACAGCGCCACATTATCAAATTATTGTTACGCGCGACAATAACCTTGACCATGTGGAAGTGAGAGTAGAAATAGCCGAAGGAAACTTTGCCGATGAAATCCGCAAATTGCAAAGCACAGAATCTCGCTTGCAAAAGACCATCAAAGAATTCCTTGGCGTTTCTGTGAAAGTGCGCTTGGTAGAACCGCGCTCAATACAACGCTCAGAAGGCAAAGCCCAACGCATTGTGGACTT
>CAYJHG010000129.1:0-4772 GCA_964369535.1 uncultured Desulfovibrionaceae bacterium | reverse complement strand
CTAGCCATATGGCCCAGTAGTCTTCTTTTAACCAAAGGTCAGACCATGATGACGCCGCACGGTCGACTACTACTCCTGAGTCTTGTTGTGACATAAAACCTCCAAAAAAATGAAATCTGATTGATAAAATCGCACTAATCTAGAGTGCAATCCCCTCATGCCACTGCTTATGCCTTGTTACAGACTTTTTAGCAAGCGCTTTTTTGCACAAATTAACTAAACTTTTTGTGTGTACCTCCTTGGTAAAAAAAGTCCAGCATAACCCACAACGCGACTTGCATCGCCGCCTTTTTCATACGATGTGGTGTGCCGCACAAGGTGCACCGGCACCTTTTCTTGTGCATTTTCGTGTATATTGTGTGCATAAAGCGCCACCATGGCAGGATACACACCGCACATGCTGATGCGGTTTTGCATAACAGTTTGCCCTAAAGCTTCAGGGTTTAGTGTTGCAAAGGCTTTTAGAGCCATGTCGTCTAATTGCATGGTGGTGTTGTGGTCAGAAAAATGGTGCATGTCAGAACTTATGACAATACCCACTTCTTGCCCTTCACGGGCAAAATGGTTGATAGTGTGCCCAAGGGCTTCGCCGGCTTTTTGCAAAGACTGTAAAGGTTGCCCGCTTATGGCAATGGGCACAATGTGCACATTGGGTACAGCGCATTGCAAAAAGGGCAAAAGCACTTCTAAAGAATGCTCTGCAGCATGGGCTAGGGTGTCAGCTTCAAAGCCGCCATTGCTGTGCAACAGGGCTTCAGCTATGTCTGTGGCTATGGGTACAGAGCCAAGGGGGCTTTGCCACGCCTGCTCCGAATTTTTCTCAGGGCTTTGTTCTGCGGTATTTTCATACCAAAGCGCCAGAGGTTTGCCTTGCCCTGTGTGGTTTGGGCCAAGCAAGATGAGGGTTTTTGGCAATTCCACATAGGCCAAAGTTTCGGCAATAACATGCCCACAATAAAAATGGCCGGCATGGGGCAAAAGCACCATATGGGAGGGCTGCTTTGCCATTTGCAAATTTTCATGGGCTAAGTGTAAGCTTGCTTCAATATAAGCCCGTAATGTTTTGGGGGTGTTTTCATAAAAACGACCGGCCACAAAAGCTTCACGCATAGAAAACCCTCTGTTTTTAAGCAAATTTTTAGCGCACAAACAGGGAAGGAATTTGTAGCTACTATTCCTTATAATGCTCCATAAGAGTATTCTAACTCAATTTAAATATTTAATCCACAACATTTTTTATATTTTCTGCCACTGCCGCAGGGGCAAGCATCGTTGCGCCCGGCGCGTTTTTCTGTCTTGGCAGGTGCATTTTCTTGCGGTATTTGATTAGGAGCAGAATAATCCATTTGTGTATCTTCTTTATGTTTAAAATGATTTTCTGCATTAGGAAGCTGCTCTGCAGGCGTTTCCTCACGCTGAATACGCACTTTTGTTAAAGCTTTAAAGGTGTTTTCACGAATGCGGAAAATCATGGCTTGGAACAGCTCAAAGCCTTCGCGCTTATATTCAAGTTTGGGGTCTTTTTGCCCATATCCGCGCAAGCCAATGCCGTCGCGTAAGCTGTCCATATTGCGCAAGTGTTCTTTCCAGCAACGGTCAAGCTCTTCTAAAAGGAAATAGCGTATTACATCCCCATATAGTTCCGGTGCATCATTGCGCAATTGTTCAAGAATATCTGTAACAAGTTTTTTTGCTTCTTCTTTTTGAGGCAAGGGGTCAGCGTCGGTCAATACGCGATCAAATGTGAAAACATCGCGCAGACGCGTGCGTACAACTTCTTTATCTTCTTGAGAAATTTCTACTTCTTTACGAGTTTCAAGGTCAGCATAAATGTCATCAAGCACATCTGAGCAAAATTCATCAAGCACAGGTTCAAGATTTGGTTCTGCAATGAGTTCGCGGCGCAGTGTATAGATAACTTCGCGTTGTTGGTTCATCACATTATCATAATCGAGTAAGGTTTTACGAATTTCAAAATGATGCGCTTCCACGCGTTTTTGCGCGCCTTCCACAGCCTTGGTAACCATGGCATTTTCTATGGATTCGCCTTCTTCAAGGCCAAGCTTTTGCATAAGTCCTGAAATGCGCTCGGAACCAAAAAGCCGCATGAGATCATCTTCCAGTGAAAGGAAAAAGCGTGAAGAACCGGGATCGCCTTGACGACCGGAGCGACCGCGTAATTGGTTATCAATGCGGCGGCTTTCATGCCTTTCTGTGCCAAGAATGTGCAAGCCGCCAAGTTCGGTAATGCCTTCGCCAAGCACAATGTCTGTGCCGCGCCCTGCCATATTTGTGGCAATGGTAACCTTGCCGTGTTGCCCGGCTTGAGCAATTATTTCAGCTTCTTGAGCGTGGTGTTTAGCGTTGAGCACATTGTGCGGCACGCGGCGTTTTTTGAGCATTTGCGATATGAGCTCAGAATTTTCAATGGAAATGGTTCCCACAAGCACAGGCTGACCGGATTTGTGTAATTCTTCAATGGAATCCACAATGGCATTAAATTTTTCGGCTTTAGTGCGGTAGATGAGGTCTGAATAATCTTTGCGAACCATGGGCATATTAGGCGGAATGCTTATAACTTCAAGGCCATAAATTTCATGGAATTCCACAGCTTCTGTGTCGGCCGTACCTGTCATGCCGCTCAGTTTATCATAAAGGCGAAAATAATTTTGGAATGTAACCGAAGCAAGAGTTTGGTTTTCTGCGGCAATGGTCACATGTTCTTTAGCTTCTAAGGCTTGGTGCAAGCCGTCTGAAAAACGTCGCCCTGGCATTAGGCGTCCTGTGAATTCGTCAACAATAACCACTTGGTCGTCTTGTACAATGTATTCAATATCCCTTCTGAAAATATGGTGAGCTTTAAGGGCTTGTAATACATGGTGTTGCGCTGTTATATTCGCAGGGTCAAAGAGGTTTTCAATTTTAAGTAATTGTTCGCAATGGGCAACGCCTTCTTCTGTAAGCATGGCACTGCGCGCTTTTTCGTCAATGGTGAAATCTGTTGCGGCATTAAGCTTGCGCACCACTTCGTCCATAATACGGTATTGACCCACAGCATCTTCAGAAGCTCCTGAAATAATAAGAGGAGTACGCGCTTCGTCAATAAGAATAGAGTCCACTTCGTCCACAATGGCAAAATTGTGTCCGCGTTGCGCCAACTGTTGGGTATAAAATTTCATATTGTCGCGTAAGTAATCAAAACCAAACTCATTGTTTGTGCCATATGTAATGTCTGCATTATAAGCAATTTTTCGTTCATCGTCAGAAAGTCCGTGTACAATGGTGCCGGTGCTAAGACCCAAGGCTGCGTATAATTTGCCCATCCATGCCGCATCGCGCGAGGCCAAATAATCGTTGACCGTGACCACATGCACACCTTTACCGGAAAGGGCATTTAAAACCACAGGCAAGGTTGCCACAAGGGTTTTGCCTTCACCGGTTTTCATTTCGGCAATTTTTCCACTGTGTAAGACAATGCCGCCAAGCAATTGCACGTCATAATGTCGCATGCCAAGCACACGTCGCGAGGCTTCGCGCACCAAGGCAAATGTGGGCACAAGTACATCTTCAAGGCTTTTGCCATCTTCTTGTACTTCTTTGCGTAATGCGTCAATGCGTAAGGGAAAATCTTCAAGGCTTAAAGCCTCCATTTCCTGCTCTAGGGCATTTATGGCGTCCACAAGGTGTTTTTTGCCCTTGAGGTAGCGTTCGTTTTTTGTGCCAAAAACTTTTCTGAAAATATATGCAAACATGAAAACTCCGTAGTGTATAGTATATAGTCCATGTGTTGAGACTTAACCAAGACTGTATAAAGCATAAATAAATTTTTAGCAAATAAAGCATAGGCAAAAAAAACTGCCTTACTTAAAGGTAAGACAGTTTTTAATTAATGCATGGTTATTGCAAAGTTAATCTTTTATAGCTGTGGATTGAAAAAATATAACTTGCTCGCCCTTGTCGGTAAGCTGCAATCCCATGGAAGTTTGCAATACGCCTTTATATTTGCCTTTAAGCAAATCTCCTTCCATTAAAAATCTTGCCGTTATTATGGTAACACGTCCGAATTTATAAGTAATCACATTGGAAGAGTCCAGGCTTGTAAAGCGGATTTTTCCTGTTCTTACATATTCAAGAAGCCCTGCTTTGCTTATAACTTCGCCGGAAATGGTGATATGCACATAATTAGGATGCAGTAATTTTTCTAAGGTTTTGGCATCTTCCACAAGTAAAGCGTCTAAAAAAGTGGCAGCTGTATTTGGTAGAATTGTGGATGCGTGAGCACCTGTAGCAAAAAGAACAACAAACACCAGAGAGATGAAGAGCTTTTTCATAAATGAGCCTTTGTAGAAATTGCAGTGAAACCTTTTATAAAAATAAGTTGCCTAGGGCGATGGTCAAGAGCTTTAGCATACAGAAAATTGTAAAACATAAAGCTTGTAATGCAATTATACGGCAAATGGCTTAAAAACTTTAGGACATTCAGAGGCACACGGTTATAAAAAAAATCTTGCATTGTAAGAGTTTTTTAGCTAAGAACTCCTCTTTGAACGAAGCACACTCTGGCAGCGGCCTTTGGGTGCCCGCAAGTCTTCACATGGGTGAAGGTGTATTTTGTTTATGCATTCTAACTGTGTAAGTTATAATAATAAACAAAAACGGGTAGGAAGGTTTGGGTCAGTGTGGAAGTCGAAAAACCCTTTGGAGGACAATTATGGCATATGTCAGCATGAAGCAAATGCTGGAAACGGGCGTGCACTTTGGTCACCAGACCC
>CAYJHG010000128.1:0-4781 GCA_964369535.1 uncultured Desulfovibrionaceae bacterium | reverse complement strand
TGCCTATGTCCCAATCAAGGCCAAATTTATCATGCAGAATGCGCACGGCAAGTTCCACATATTTGTCTTCAATGAGAATGGTAATTTTAATTTCAGAGGTGCTGATCATCAATATATTTATATTTTCTTGCTGCAAGGCTTCAAAGGCCGAAGCTGCCACACCGGAATGGTTGCGCATGCCAACGCCAATGGCAGAAACTTTAGCCACATTTGTGTCGTGAAAAACGCCTTTTGCTTTAATTTCTTGGGCTATTTTCTCGGTGATTGACAAGGTTTTTTGCAAATCCTTGCGAGAAATGGTGAAAGTCATATCTGTTATGCCATCGCGGCTTGTATTTTGGATAATCATATCCACCAAGACGCCATTTTCAGAAAGTGGGCCAAAAATGGCTGCGGCAATGCCTGGATTATCGGGTACACCGCTTAAGGTGACACGAGCTTGATCTTTATCATAAGCAATGCCAGAAACGAGCACAGATTCCATAGTAGAATCCTCCTGAGTTACCAAGGTACCGGGATTATCGGTAAAAGTTGAACGAACGCGCACGGGAACTTTGTATTTTTTGGCAAATTCCACAGAGCGGATATGCAAGACTTTTGCGCCCATGCTGGCCATTTCGAGCATCTCATCATAAGACACCACGTCCATTTTGCGAGCGCTTGAGCAAATGTTGGGATCGGTGGTGAAAACACCTTCCACATCGGTGTAGATTTCACATTCGGCCGAATTGAGGGCAGCTGCCACAGCCACGGCAGAAGTATCAGAGCCGCCGCGCCCAAGGGTGGTTATGCGGTGGTCTGCGGTATAACCTTGAAATCCGGCCACCACAAGCACATCATAGCTTTCTAAGTAATTATACAAGGCCTTGCTGTCTATGGAAAGAATTCGCGCGTTTCCATAGTGATCGTCTGTAAGAATAGGTATTTGCGAACTAAGCAAAGAGCGGGCTTTTATGCCGGCGTCTTTGAGCAGCATGGTAAAAAGCGCAATAGATACTTGCTCGCCGGTGGCAACAAGGGCGTCGCACTCAGCAGGGTCTGGCGTTGCAGACCATGTATCGGCAAGTTTCAGCAAGGCATTGGTTTCTCCGGAACGAGCCGAGAGCACCACCACCATTTTGTAGCCACGGGCAAGGCCGGCCGTAACTTTTTCTTGCACTTGCTTCATGCACTCTAGGTTAGCTACGGAAGTGCCACCAAATTTTTGCACGAGGATTTTCATGTTCTTGTCCGAAATATTAGTTTTATGCTAATAGGTTAAATGTATATTTTGCAGCAAAGGCTTGGCGTTTTTACCTTTTGCCTTCACTGTAACCAGTCGCGCAGTATCACGCATTTCAAAGGAAATGTCTAGAAAATCCTTGGGGAAGGCCGCTTCGGGCATATACTCTGCCCATTCCACAATGCAAAGGCTTAATGGATCTTCTAAGGCGTCCCATACTTCATCGGGCAAGCTGTGACTTGTTCTGTATAAATCGCAATGGACAATGCTTGGTATGGTGGCGTAATGATTGCAAAGTGTAAAGCTTGGGCTGGAAATTTCCGCTTCATTTCCGCCCGGTAATCTTGTGACCAAGGCGCGAGTAAGGCTTGTTTTTCCGCTGCCAAGGGGGCCTCGCAATAACAATGCCTCAAAAGGGAGAGCTGTATTTTTTGTGTAAAAATTGTGTATGGCTTCACCAAGTTTGCGCCCAAAAACCTCGGTGGCAGCCATGTCTTTAAGCTCTAGGCTAAACATGCGCATTCTCCAAAAGCTGATTTTTTTTGCGCATGGCCAAGGGCAAGCTTTGGGCCAAATCCTGCGCCATGCCGCCGCCGCAAGGAAATTTTTCTAAGAGCAAATGACCGGCCGTGGCGTGGGCTATGATGCCAAGGGCTGCGGCGCAAAGACTGCAAAGGGCTTTTTCAGTGAGGGCTTTACGAGCCAACAAGGCGGCTATGCAGCCTGTGAGCACATCACCAGAACCGCCCACGGCGAGGGTGTGTATGTCGCAGGGCAATATGTATATGGGGCTTTCCTTAGAGGCCATGAGCGAGCCGGCACCTTTTAAAATCCACACCACGGGGGCAGGGCAAAGCTCTGCTAAGGCGCGCAAAGCTTTAGGTCTGTCGTTTTGCACTTCTTCTGTGCTGCAAGCCAAAAGACGCGCGGCCTCCTTTGGATGTGGGCTTGCCACATCGCCTGCTCGTAATAATTTGAGCAATTTTCGGCTCTTAGACATAATATTTAAAGCGTCAGCGTCCAAAATGGCACGGGGTCGCTTTTCATACGATAATAGTTTTGTAAGAAAAGACACGGTATTATCTGTGCTTGCGCCCATGCCAGGCCCAATGGCAAGGGCTGTCACTGTGGCAAGTTTTTCTAGAAGGTTTTTGGGTAATGTGCTTGGCCATGTCTGTTCTTCCTGGAGAGGCAGAGTCATAATGTCCGCAAGTCCTTGTTTTATTTCAAAACAAAGAGCGCTTGGGCTTGCCACAGTCACAAGGCCTGCACCGCTGCGTAAAGCTGCAAAGGCCGTTAGGTGCGGGGCTCCCGTCAACCCTAAAGAGCCGCCAAGCACCAGCACATGTCCCCAGGTGCCTTTGTGGCTGTCTTTTAATGGGTTTGGCAAAATTTGCGCTAAAGTTTCCCCGCTAAGTTCACGAAAACTTGGAGGAAATTGCTTTTGCACTTTCTTGGGTATGCCAATGTTACACACATATACTTTTCCTGTATAAGGGCGAGCTTTGGGCAATATAAGGCCGGGTTTTGCCGCGGCAAAACAAGCTGTAGCATGAGCTTTTAAGGCTATGGGAGCGGGGGTGCCGTTTTGGCTATCAAGGCCGCTTGGGGTGTCTAAGGCTAATATATATGGAGAGAGCCTGCCAAGAAAAAAGTCTTCAATACCTTGTAAAATATACTGCATACTTGGCTTGAGGGAGCCGTTAAAACCTGTGCCTAAAAGGCCGTCGATGATGATGTGTGGATTTTGCCAAGGTTTATACGCACCCTTAAGGCAAGCTTGCCAATGCTTATCTGTAAGAATTGTAGGGCTTTTGGGCAAGGATACAAAGGGCACACCGCATGTTTTAGCTAATTGTGTGTGCTTGCCCGTGCTACCGGAATACATGCGCAGGGCTTTTGTGTGTAATACCAAGGGTAAGGCGCCAACATCGAGCAAATGCCTGGCAAGGCAAGCCGCGTCGCCGCCGTTGTTGCCACTGCCCATAAAGAGCAAAACATGGGTGCCGTGTAGATTTTTCCCATAATCTTGCAAAAGCACCTGCAGGGCGGCACGCGCGGCATTTTCCATGAGCGTAAATTCGGGTATGCCAAATTCTTTGGCAATGCATGCGGCATCCCAAGTGCGCATTTCTTCTGCTGTGGGTAAGGGGCGTGTATGATCTATGAGTTGTGACATACATTCTCCAAAATAACCACAGCGCTTGCTGTATCACGACCGTGGGTAATGCTCACATGGATTTTGTTGGCACCAAGCTCTTGCATTTTTATGGCAGCAGGGCCACTAAAATGCAGGTGAGGCTGGCCGGAAGGCGCATTTAATAACGTCATGTGTTTTAAGGTTATACCATGGTCAAAGCCGGTGCCAAGAGCTTTGGCGGCAGCTTCTTTGGCGGCAAATCTTGCGGCCAGTGCTTGGGCTTTGATGGCGCCTCGTTTTTGCAAATGTTCTATTTCTTCATGTGTCAGGATTTTTTTCACAAAGCGCATGCCATGCCGTTGAAAAACATGTTCAATTCTCTCTATCTCTGTGATATCAATGCCAATTCCGCAGATCATATTATTCCATTGCCTTGTGAGGCGTTTAAGGGTAACGTGTTGCACTAAATTATTATGAGCTATTTGAACAGGCATTGTCCTTTTCGTCAAGAGAGGGATTTGGAATAAAAATATGATTACTATATTAAGATAATGAGGCAAATATGAATATTTGTATTGTTGGCACCGGCTATGTGGGACTTGTGAGTGCTGCTTGCTTTGCTGAAATGGGTAATAATGTTATGTGCGTGGATATAAATCCTCATGTGGTAGAAAGGCTGAATGCCGGACATGTGCACATTTTTGAGCCAGGTCTTGAAGATTTGGTGCAGCGCAGCCGTAATGACGGGCGCCTTATGTTTACTACGTCTTTGGAAGATGGCCTGAAAGAAGCCGAAATAGTATTTATTTGCGTGGGCACACCTTCGCGTGATGACGGCTCGTGCGATTTGAGCTATGTGGAAAAAGTGGCTTCGAGCATTGGTCAATTTATGCACAGCGAACTTATTGTGGTGGATAAATCCACTGTTCCAGTGGGCACAGCAGACATGGTTCGTGGTATCATTGAGAAAGAATTAATTGAAAGACAAACGGTTATAGAATTTGAAGTGCTGTCTAATCCTGAATTTTTGAAAGAAGGCGACGCCGTTTTGGACTTTATGAAGCCAGATCGTGTGATTATTGGCACTTCTTCTGAAAAGGCAGCTGACCGTATGCGCGAACTATATGCTCCATTTACCCGTAATCATGGGAAAATTATTTGCATGGGCGTGCGCAGTGCCGAAATGACCAAATATGCCGCCAATTGCATGTTGGCCACCAAGATTTCTTTTATTAATGAAGTGGCCACCATTTGCGAACATGTGGGGGCTGATGTGCGTGATGTGCGCATGGGCATTGGTTCAGATTCACGCATAGGCTATCAATTCATTTATCCCGGTGTGGGCTATGGTGGTTCTTGCTTCCCTAAGGACGTGAAGGCTCTTATCCATACAGCGCAAAAATCCGGCGTTGAACCTGA
>CAYJHG010000127.1:0-4841 GCA_964369535.1 uncultured Desulfovibrionaceae bacterium | reverse complement strand
GCACTCTTTCATATTTTCTTGTGCCATAGGGATCAGCATATACACGAAACTCATGTTCTTCTTCGCAAAAAGTTTGTGCTTTCATACCTGGTCCACCACCGGAAGTATCGCCAAGGGTAATGGTTATAACGTCGCCCTCAACCAAATATCCGTCTCTGACCCTTACAACCAAGCCATTGATAAAAGGTCTAACAAAATACTCTAATTCAGTGAGAATATTAACATCTCTACTTACAGAAGCCACGGTGTAATTCATTTCTTTCGGCGCATCAAATTGAGGCACCCCCCAATCGCTGGGATTTCGCCAAACAATCTTGATGCTACCATTGTCATCAATACCGTATTTACCTACTGTAAAAACAATTTTCCACGTATCCATGCAACCGGCCGTCACATGCTCAATATTTTCCATGCATACGCTACCTAAAAATTCATTGGTCAATCTCATATTACCACCCTTTTAAACTGTATTTTAAACAAGAAAAAAACCTATCGAGTATTTTTCCTAACATTCTTTTTAACTATGCGCTTTGTTCTGCTAGTTTTAAATAATTTATCAAAGCAAACTTCAGACATGTTCACGTCCACAAAATTTACCCTTGTTCTATTGGCGCTTAAAATGGTACATTTTGGATTTAAGTAGATACAATTTTCTTTCGATTGTACATAATCTAACAGAATGTTTGACAATGTAAAATTGATTCTTTCTATCAGTGCATAGAATTTATCTATAGAAATTTTATCTTACAAAAGCACACACTTAAACCCGCCACCACATAAGACATTGACTTTACGAGTAAAAAAAATTACATTTTAAAAAAGGTAATAGCAGTCTATGTAAATCTATCTTACAGGCAGCTACACAGATAAACTCAAAGATATTTACATACGTTTTATCCCTCTTCAAAGAGAGGCCAAAACTCATTTTTGCGAACACAAAAATACACTTGATTTATTTTACATAGTGCAACAGGCAGGCACATGGGGAGACTCTATTGACATTAAAACAATTAAAATACTTTAAGACTGTTGCAGATCTTTTACATTTCACAAAAGCTGCTGAAAAGCTGTATATATCACAGCCAAGCCTCAGCTATGGTATTTCCCAATTAGAAATGTTTTTGGGAGTTCCCCTGTTTAAGAAGGAAGGAAAACAAATATTTTTAACAGAATATGGAGAAAGTTTTTATAAAACTGCACAAGAGGTGCTGTCTGGTTTGGAGGCTGGAATAAATGAGCTTAACAACATAAAGAAAAATTATAAAAACGAATTATCATTAGGGTACATGTTAACATTAAGCTCAACATTTATTCCGGAACTTATTACAGCGTATAAAAAAAATAAAAAAGGGGATATTCAATTTCGTTTTACAGCATATAGACCTTCTAAATTATTAAAAAACGTAATATCAGGTAATATAGATATTATGTTTAGTGTTGCTTTAGACAGTAATCTAAATTCCTTTCAATTGTCAAAACAGCATATTTCATTAGTTGCTAATAAAAATCACCACTTAGCACAAAAAAAATCTATATGTTTTGAAGAACTAGATGACGCTCCTATGATATTGCGCCCCGAGAGCACTTATTTATTTAACTCCATTACTCAAGAATTCAAATCTCGAAACATGAAGCTAAATATTGTAGAAGAGACTTATGATTATTATTCTATGATAAACTACATTATACTTGGAAAAGGTATCGCATTTTTACCAAGCGCCATAGTTACAGGCTATGACGATTTAGTCACGATACCTGTTAAAAATTTAGATCTATCCCGCCCTATTTATATGTCTTGGAGCAAAACAGTAGATGAAAATCCAAAATTTAAAAAATTTATTCAATTTGTAAAAGAAAATTTTACAAACATAAAGCTATAGCAAGCCAGAGGCACCTCCGCGCCCTACTGGCTTGCAATAACTTCATTGAAACGGTAGGCAATCGTTTTCGCACAACCTGCTATGTTTTCATGGCGCGGCTGGCATTAAGCACCGCCAACAAAGCCACACCCACATCGGCAAAAACAGCTTCCCACAAGCCGGAAACCCCCACAAGACCAAGGCACACAAAGAGCCCTTTTATGCTTAAGGCCATAACAATATTTTGCCATACTATTTTTCTGGTTTTACCGGCTATGCGCAAAAGTTCCGGCACACGAGCGGGATTATCGTCCAAAATAACAACGTCTGCCGTTTCTACGGCAGCTTCTGAACCAAGCCCCCCCATGGCAATGCCAATGCCGGCTGTGGCCAAAACCGGTGCGTCGTTAATGCCGTCACCCATAAAAAGCGTTTCTTTTACAGGGGCAAGGCTTTCTAAAACTGTGGCCTTATCTTGTGGTAAAAGACGGCTTTTCACCACATCCAGCGGCAGATTTTTTGCTACAATTTGAGCTCCCATGTCATGGTCACCTGTGAGCATGGCCAAAGTCTTTATGCCTTCTTTGCGCAAGCTTTGCAGTGCATTGGCAGCTTCTGGGCGCAATGTATCTGCCCCCACAAGGCAGCCCATATAGACATTATTTTTAGCTACCAAGGCAAGGCTACCGCCTTCTTGTGCCAAACTATCAAGTAAGGCATTTTCGGGTATGCCTTTAATTTCCGGCATAGCTTGCAAAAACTCGCGCGTTCCCACAACTATGGTATCGGTATCCGCTTGAGCTATAACGCCCTTACCGGGTACTTCTTGCACATGCAATTGAAACACAGAGCGCATTTTTCCGTGCCGCAAAAGGCAATCTTTAACAATGGCCTTAGCCAAGGGATGATTAGATCGGCTTTCGGCAAGACCGGCCCATTCTGTAAGCTCATCTTCGCTCACCCCTGCCGCCACTTGTTTTTGCGTAATACTAAAAGTACCGTGAGTAAGAGTGCCGGTTTTATCAAAGGCTGCTACTTTTACATGCTGCAATGCGTCAAGCACATAGCCACCCTTTACCAAAATACCGCGACGTGAAGCGGCCCCTATGCCCCCAAAATATCCCAAAGGAATAGAAATAATCAAAGCGCAAGGACATGAAACTACTAGCAATATCAAAGCTTTATATACCCATTCGGAAAAAGAGCCTCCGCCAAACAAAGGCGGCAATATGGCCACCAAGCAAGCCGTGCCCACAACTGCCGGCGTATAATATCTGGCAAAGCGGGTAATAAAGCGCTCTGTGGGGGCTTTGCGTGCATTGGCACTTTCCACCATTTCCAAAATACGCGCCACGGAAGTATTTTTAAATTCTTCTGTTACCTGCATTACCAAGGCACTGTCTTTATTGATACATCCGGCAAAAATGTGTTTACCGGCTTCGGCAAGCACGGGCATAGATTCACCGGTAAGCGGGGCTGTGTCCACTTCTGAAACACCGTCCACCACCACGCCATCAAGGGGAATTTTTTCGCCGGGGCGCACCAATACATAAGCATTAAGGGGAACATTTTCAGGCTCTGTGTCTTGCACATTATGGCCTTTGGCGTCGCAAACATGGGCAATGGAAGGCTTGGCGGCAAGCAATGCCCTGATGGAGCGGCGCGAATTACCGGCAGCCTTTTCTTGCACATATTCACCTATGCAATAAAAAAGCATAACGCCCACGGCTTCTTCTAAATGCCCAATAATAATAGCGGCAATGGTGGCTCCGCTCATAAGCGTAAATTCATTGAAAAAGTCTTTTTTACGCAAAGATTCCCAACCTGCCAAAAGCACATTATGCCCACAAAGCACATAAGGAATGGCAAAACAAAATAAAATCATCATGCGATGCAGGGTATCATTGCTTTCCACAGCAGGCACAAAGGCTTCTAAAAGTAGACCGCTGAACAAAAGCACAGCGCAGATAATCATGGTTTTTACCGTGGGGCCGTGGTGGTCTTCGTCTGCATGTACAAGCTCTTGCGAATTTTTTGCATCGGGAACAGCTTGTGCACCATCCTCAAGAAATACCACATAGGTGCCTTTTTCAATTTTGTCTGCAAGAGTGTTTATGATATCTACAGAAGGAGCGTTTTTAGCTTCAAGGCGCAGTATATCAGTGTCTAAATTGATGCTTGCTCCTTCAACTTCTTCAAGTTCTAAAAGAGCTCCTTCAATACGCGCGGCACAAGCGCTGCAGTGTAAATTGTGTACCTTATAGAAATGTATCATCATTTTCCCCTGTTCATAAGATTTATTTATTCGGCTAAAGAATGTATATAGGCAGAATGCCCGATTTCTTGTAGATTTTCATGCACATTGGCACCTTTTTCCGTCTGTAAAATTTTTACAAGGCGCTCTTTGTCTTCTAATACACGTGTGCTTTCTTTAAGGCTTTCTTGTAGCCAAGATAAAGCCTGAGCTATGGAGTCGTTGGCCGGCTTTGGCGGCAGTTGATAATAGGCCCAGCGCCCATTTTTCACGCATTCTATGAGCTGAGCCTGACGCAATATGGACAAATGCTTAGACGTGGTGGAAGGAGCCAAATCCAATAAAGCCGTGAGCTGGCAAACACAAAGCGGATATTTAATCAGAGCCATAAGAATACGCACTCTGTTTTCATCGCCAAGAGCCTTGGCTACATTACAAAAAAGAAACATAACATCTCCTATATTTCGTTAGATAACGAATTATAGGAGATAAGAGTTTTTGTCAACATTTTTTGTGTCGCCGTAGGTTTGTACAAGGAGACCCGAGGAACGAGGGGCGACGCGGTTTATACCCTTTAGGGTGCAATCCATGCCTTTCGGAGCGGCAGAGGGGCTTTGTGCATTCACCAAACTACGCAAAATTATTTGACTAAATATGTATGCTAGTATACAATTAAAACCATATACATAAAATGTAACCAGTATGCACCACTAAACACAAAAGGGATT
>CAYJHG010000126.1:0-4854 GCA_964369535.1 uncultured Desulfovibrionaceae bacterium | reverse complement strand
CACATGCAATTTCTTTTGGACACCATGCCCCTTGCCACGCAAACTTGGTCTAAAGATTTAAAACTTATGGACTGCAGTTTTGAAATGGCGCGTATGTTTGGCTTGAAAAACGAACAAGAATTTATTAATAATTTTGAAAAGTTATATCCAGAGCATCAACAAGACGGTCGAAAATCCAAAGATATCATTGCTGAGTGCTTTAAAGAAACCTTAAAGCATGGCTATACGCGTTTGGAATGGACGCATATAACCCTTGATGGTGAACTTGTTCCTTGTGATGTGACTCTCATTCGTAGCGAACAAGATGATGAAACTGTTGTACTTGTCTATGTTTTGGACTTGCGCGCTCACTATGAAAGTTTGGACAGGCTACGCACCGCAGAAGAACACACAAAAATTCTTTTGGACGCAAATCCCTTTGGCACGCTCATATGGGATAAAGATTTCAACTTAAAAGGTGGCAATAAAGCCATTGCAAAAATGTTTGGATTAAATGAAGCCCATGAATTTATAGATAAATTCCACAGCCTCATCCCCGAAAAACAACCGGACGGTGAACTGTCTTTTGATAGAATGTATCAAACTTTACAAGAATGCTATACCAAAGGCAGTTCAGAAGTATATTGGGTTGGGCAAGACCTTGATGGAACACCTATACCCACAATGGTGAGCCTTGTTCGAGTTTTGCACAACAACGAATACATGATAGCCGGCTATGTCAAAGATTTACGAGAAATCGAGCATTCACGCAAACAAGTAAAAGATGCTGAAGAATTTACCCAAGCAATCTTAAACGGCGTACCCTTGGGTATCAGTATTTTAGATAGCTCTTTCAAACGCATTGACTGCAATGATGCCATGGTAGAACTTTTTGGCCTAAACTCCAAAGAAGATTTTATTAAATACGGCGATCTGCGAATGCCGGAATTTCAGCCCGATGGACAAAATTCCTTTGCCCTTTCACGTAAAAAATTTACTGAAGTATGGACTAAGGGTCAAAGCACTTTTGAAGTGTACGGGCAGCATTTGAACGGTGAGCTCATCCCTCTAGAGGTGAAACTTCTTCGCAGCAAAGTTGAAGGCCAAGATATCATGATCAGCTATATGAAAGATCTTAGAGATATCAAAGCCAGCATCAAAAAAATTCAAGATGCGGAAGAGCGTGTACAAACCATTCTTAACAGCGCACCTTTTTGTATTAATCTTTTTGATAAAAACGGACGACTGCTTGATTGTAATCAAGCAGGTTGGGAACTTTTTGGATTTTCTTGCAAACAAGACTTTTTTGACAATTTTCAAACAAAGCTCTTCCCTCCATTTCAACCAGATGGCAGACCCTCTGGAGAAATGGTACAAGATGCCCTTATACAGGCTACAGAAAAAGGAGAATTTCGCATTCAAACCATGGCGCAGACTTTAGCGGGAGAACCCGTTCCTTGTAATGTGATACTTAAAAGCGCTGCCATAGCCGATGAAGATGTTGTTATTTCCTATGTACTCGACTTACGAGAAATAAACGCAGCCCTAGAAAAAGCCCACACAGCCACCAAGGCGGCAGAAAAAAGTGCTCAAGCAAAAAGCGACTTTTTAGCCAATATGAGCCACGAAATACGCACACCCATGAATGGTATATTGGGACTATTACATATTTTATCTCAGTCAGAACTCAATGATGGGCAAAAGGACTATCTGGAAAAAGCTACATTCTCTGCCCATAATTTATTACGCATTATTGACGACATTTTGGACTTTTCCAAAATTGAAGCCGGTAAGCTGGAAATAGAAAATACTCCCTTTACTTTGCACGACATATGCTCTGAATTGCAAAGCCTTTTCATGCCAAAAATGAATGAGAAAAACTTGGCTTGCAACATGATTGAAGGCCCATACGCCACCAAGACACTTATGGGCGACCCTTTGCGCCTGAAGCAAATTTTACTCAACCTTGTGGGCAATGCCATAAAATTTACCCATAAAGGCCACGTCACCATGTGCATTGAAGCAATAGAACATGACCAAGAATTGCACTGCACATTCCGCATAAGCGACAGCGGCATTGGCCTAAGCCAAGAAAATATCGACAATCTTTTTGCGGCTTTTAGCCAAGCAGACACTTCCGTGACGCGCAAATACGGAGGCACCGGCCTTGGCCTTATCATATCCAAGCGCTTGGTAGAAATAATGCGGGGCAAAATTTGGGTGGAAAGCACTCTTGGCCAAGGCTCTACTTTTTCATTTACGGCTGTCTTTAGATATCCCAATGCAGAAGAATTACGCGAGTTGGAAGCACAGGCTCAGGCATCTGCAAATACTAAACAGTTACAAAGGCATGCCTCAATTTTACTTGTGGAAGACAATGAAATTAACCAAATCATAGCCGAAGAGCTTTTAGCCAGCGTTGGCTATAGCGTAGACATAGCCAATAACGGGCAAGAAGCCTTAGACATGCTTAACAAAAAAGCATATGACATTGTGCTCATGGACATTCAAATGCCTGTCATGGACGGGCTTACTGCCACAAGAAAAATACGAGCTCAAGAAAAATACATTAACCTGCCGGTCATTGCCATGTCTGCCCACGCCATGAAGGGTGATAAAGAAATAAGCCTGCAAAACGGCTTAAATGACCATATAACCAAACCTATTTCACCGGAAATTCTGTATAAGACGCTTGATCATTGGTTGGCCAAACGCACATAAAAACCAACCAACTAACACCTAAAAAATGCACATCAGCCTTAACATGCTGTTAGCATAAGTTTTTTATTGCTATCTATTTTTTTTAACATGCTATGATTTCCAAAAAATTTCTTAGCATGTTATTTTTTCCTTTTTTTACTTTCTGCAAAAATTATATAAAACCATTACTTTAAAATTTTGCACGCGCAAAAAATAAAAAAAAACTTTTCTATTACTTTTTTCTGTGAAAATGTTTACTTGCAAGAAAAGCACAAGCTTTACACAATAAAATACCTTTGGTAATCTAAAATACAGGAGCTTTTATGTCCACACCCATTGGAAGAGCAGACCAAATTAATACACAAACATCTCTTTCTTCCTATTCCGTTACTGATAATGGAAGCCTAGAAAAAATAGGCTTAATACACTCCTTAGGCCGCAGCATTGCAGATGCATACAGAAGCTTAAGTGACAGTGGTAAAATGGCCATTGCTTCGCGTAATGCTACTGTTGCCAAAAGCATGATGCAACTTGTGTCTGCGGCAGCAGGCAGTGATACTCGCCTTGGAAACATAAACGATCGTCAAAAGAGTATATACAATTCCGCAGTTGAAGTGCGCTTAAACACTTTGCGTAATAAGATAGATGCGTCTGGTTTTGATATCGATAAAGGTCTTGCTATGAAAGATCACCTAGACAAGGTCATGGACAGAATCAATGACAACAGCAACCTAGCAGAAGGACTTGAATTGTTACAACAACTAGAAACCACAATGCTGACACCTGCAACTGCAAACGATCTAAACAGAGCCAAGAATGATTTACTACAAAAAATTACTGATGCCCCCAACATTCCTGATGCAGTACGTCAAAAAGCTTTGCATAGCGCCACCATTTTGTTAGAAAGCATGACATTTGACAACACCACAACACAGTTTGACATACAACGAATAAACACCCTTGATACATTTTTGTTTACCAATAAGCAGGAAGCTGCTTCGCCTGCGGCCAATCACAACTTAAAAAATATGTTAGAAAACAAATTCACAGAAAATATTAATAAATACGGAGAACAATGGAATCTTGCACTTTTTTGGCAAAACATGGCGCAAGTAGGCACATATAAAATTGACGGACAGTCATTTGAGACTTTTGGGCAAGACGCACTGACACGAGCCAAACAGACCCACCCTAGCGATTATATTGATCAAATGGATATGTTTTACAATAACTGCTTTGAAAATTTCTTGGGAGAGAATGCAGAAAAATGCAAGAGCTTTTTTATGTATGCAGCAAGCCCTCTAGGCATACGTGATTTTATTGAAAAAGATATCCACAATGCCATGGGCATGCCAAGCCAAGCTGATATGCTAGCTGCTCAAATTTCTTATGAAATTGCAAACAGTGAAATAGCATTCACCAAAGATAATGACAACTTATATTTACAAGTAACAGGGCATATCGATTTTAAGCGAGAGCCATTCGAGGAAAAACTTGATTTTATGGAGTCAAAATTTGATATAAAACTTACATTTCACAACCAGCAAATTCCCACAGTGGAATTTAGCACACCAGAATTTACGGCTGACATTGCCCTTACGCACGCTTTTAATGATATGTATGCAGAAACAGTCGATTGAGTTTAGATTTTATTCAAAGCACTAAGAAAGCTCTCTCACCCCCTGCACCATAACCATAGTGCAGGGGGCTTTATAAAAACCTATTTACGCGTGCTAGGATGCAGCATATTTTCAGGCGATAAAATTTCGTCCAATTGTTCCTTGGTAAGCAATTTACGCTCAAGCACCAATTCGTATACCGATGCATTATTTTTTAAGGCATCGCGCGCCACAGAAGCAGAAGCCTCATAACCAATATGCGGATTAAGCGCTGTGACAATACCTATGCTATTTTCCACCAAGCTACGGCAAACATCAGCATTGGCCGTAATATCCTTAACGCACTTATCAAGCAAAGTATTTATGGCGCGGCGCAAGCGGTTGATGCCTGCAAATAAAGCATTGGCAATGATGGGCTCCATAACATTGAGCTCCAACTGGCCTGCTTCAGAGGCCAAGGTTACCGTAAGATCCTTACCCATAACATCAAAGCATACTTGATTGACCACTTCAGGAATAACAGGATTTACCTTGCCGGGCATAATGGACGAACCGG
>CAYJHG010000125.1:0-4858 GCA_964369535.1 uncultured Desulfovibrionaceae bacterium | reverse complement strand
TTATTGCGAGGTGAAATCAACCTCAATAATACATATTTCGCTACGCGTTCCAAGCCTATAAGGCATTTGCCAAGGTCCCACAATTTTCCAGAAGCCAACACTCAAGCCAGAAGTGACAATGGTGTGTAAATCTTCAATTTTTTTGTATCCATACGCATTGGCAAATCTTGTTTTTAGGAGCAGATTATAAGGAAAAAACTGCCCGGCATGCGTGTGGGCAGAAAGCTGAATGTCTGCCATATTTTTTACACTTTCAGGTATGCTTTGTGGATTATGATCTATAACAATTATAGGAAATTCAAAAGATATGTTATTTTCTCTATATAATTTTTCCAATGTCTTTCTACTGCCTTGCACATAGTCTCTTCTGACATCATCTCTGGCAATAAATTGTATGCCATGAACGTTTAAAGTGGCATCTCGCAAAACTTCAATACCCAATGTTCGGAAAAATTTAATATTTTCTTCAACATCATTGCCATAATATTCATGGTTTCCAAGAACAGTATATGTGCCTTTCGGGGCTTTTAAGTGCTTAAATACTTTTGCATAATTATCTTTGAGCTTTGTGTGGCTATTTTGCAGAATATCGCCGCCAAAAAAAATTATATCCGGCTTTTGTAAATTTATCTTTGCAACCATATCCTCAAATAAATTCTTATTAGATGTTGTGGTAAGGTGCAAATCTGCAATAAAAGCAATTTTAATATTTTTTATATCTGATTTTTTATTTATGGTTATTTTTGTATGGGTAATAGTTGTATTCCTATAGTTATAATAGCCAATAATTCCCACAATAATTAGTGCAAGAGGCATGATGATACATAATGTTTTTTTGGGTATAGGAAAGACACAGTAATGCACCAATGCTAGTACAATGGTTATCATAAGAAAATAATGCGCATAATATATGTAGTTTCCAAGAAAAATACCATAAAATTCATTGTCTGTAATGATATTTTTTCTTGCTTTTGCAAGGGGATAAATACAAAGCAATAGAACAATACTAGAAAGTAACAATTTTATCATGGAAAACCTTAGTTGCTAAGTTCAAAGGGCAATGAAAAACTATTTAACTCTGCCCAAATATTTTTTAAGCACATCTACAAGTTTATCCATTTCGATGGGTTTTGCAATATGCCCATTCATGCCGCTTGCAAAAGCCATGTCTATATCTTCTTTAAATGCATTGGCAGTCATGGCCACCACTGGCGTTGTTTTAGCGTCATCTCTGTTTAATTGGCGCAAGGTCTTTGTTGCTTCATAACCATTCATTTTTGGCATTTGAATGTCCATAAATACAATATCATAATAGTTTAGTGCCGAATTTTCAAAAATACTTACAGCTTCGGTGCCATCGCTTGCTTCATCTATAATCAAGTTAAAGGGCGATAAAAGCTCCATGGCAATTATGCGGTTAATATCTACATCATCCACAAGCAAAATGCGCTTGCCGGGCTCAATGTGTATGTTATCATTATTGTCTTCTACATTTTCTGTATTGGTTTCTTCGGTTAGCCAAAGCGAGAAAGAAAATTCACTACCTTTATTTTCTTCGCTCACCACTTCTATTTCACTGCCAAGTAATTTAGCGATGCTTCTGCTAATGGAAAGACCAAGACCAGTGCCGCCGTACATGCGCGTAATGTGCCCACCACCTTGTTCAAAGGGGGTGAAGAGTTTTTTCAATCTATCTGGGGCAATGCCTATGCCTGAGTCAGCCACAGAAAAGAACAGACACACCTTGTTATCTTTGCGCTCTTTTAAAATCACATGGAATGTGATTGTTCCAAGTTCTGGTGTGAATTTTACAGCATTTCCTAAAAGATTAATGAGTATTTGGCGCAAGCGTAGCTCATCTGAGATAAAATGCTTACTATCAAAACCTTCCACATGTATGTTGAAGGTAATATTTTTACTGTCACAACGCGGTGCTATAATAGAAGCCACGTCATTAACTAATTTAATTAAATCAAAGCTTTCTTCGCTGAGTTCAATTTTTCCGGCTTCGATTTTTGAAATATCAAGAATATCATTCAATAAACCAAGCAAATGAATGGAAGACGATTCAATTTGCAATACCTTGGGCAACAAGGCCTCTTTAGTACACACATCTTCGGTAATAATGCGCTTTGTTATGTTGGTCATGCCTATAATGGCATTCATGGGAGTGCGTATTTCATGGCTCATGCGCGCCAAAAATTCACTTTTGGACTTGCTGGCCTCATTGGCTTCAGACACAGCGTTCATAAGGTCTTGCTGTGTTTGGCGCAATTCATTTTCTACATTAAATCGCAAAGATACGTCACGGCCAACGCCAAGAATACCGCGCATATTGCCATCTGGCCCAAAAATTGGTGTGCGCACAATGTCCAATATTTCTTCATGGCCATCGGCAAATAATATACGACTTTCTGTGTATGTGGGCGTACCTTCTCTGATAATTGTTTCGGCGCATTCTTGACTAATGGCATAGAGGCTGTCTGTGAGTAATTCTTTGTCATGTTTGCCCTGTATTTCTTCAGGGCTGAGACCTATCATGCTTGCAAAACGCGGATTCACCGCAAGGTACATTCCTTCCATAGATTTATACCAAATAATGTCCGGCGATGCCGAAAGCACCATATCCAAAATCACTCTTTCTCTTTCAATACGATCTTGCTCGGCAATGAGTTGTGTTACATCTTCAGCTTCAATAATATAGCCAATTTTATCACCTTTCTTATCCACTAAATACGAAACTTTGCTTTTGTAATAGCGCTTGGTGCCTACATGATAGCTAATGCTAGCAGGCTCGTTGGCTAAAAACATGGATATGGCACCATGACCTTCACCAAAAATACTCAGTTTTGGATAGTATTTACCTTCTACTGACTCAAAGGTTTTATCCAAAATCTCTAGTGCCAACCTATTCATATACAATATGTTTTGATCAAGGTCAGTGATGGTCGTGGGGGTCTTTGAGCTATTTACAATGCTATTAAACAATTCATCCAGCGAATTGCACAAAACACCAAATTCGTCTTTTCTTGGTATATCAAATCTAAATCTACGGCGGCCTGTGCTAAATTGCGATATACCTTGAATAAGTCGTGTGATATTTTTTGTGAGAGCAGAGGCCATCCAAATGGCCACAAGCACAACCAAGAGTGTCATTAAAAGGGTGGATACCGAAAGGCTTGTGGCTGTGTTCCATAAATTAGTGGTGATGGCTTCAAAGGTTTGTTCAGAAATATTAGACAATTCGACATCGGTTTTTTCTACAAGCTGTTGAATATTTTTTTGCGTTTCTAAGGCCGGACGGTGAAAATCATTGATGTCCATGGTCATGGTTAATATGCCAAAGCCCACGAGCTTCTGCCCATATTGACCTGTGTAATACGGTATAGCCGACACGGTGGTGAGTTTCCAAAGGCCACTCCACAATATCAAAAATGAACCCGAACCACCGTCTTGAGCCAAATTATACCAGCCTGTACATTGGGGCGCAAAGTTCAAATAGCGACAATCAAGGCCTATCATGCCTTTCTTCACGGCATCCAGTGAGGGCTTTCTTTCGCGGCTTTGATTTGTTAGCTGTGGTTCATCCTTAATGAAATCCATATAGCTTAGGCCACTTTGCTGCCATTTTTTATAGGTTTCATCATCAAGAAATGTTGGTTGCAGTTCGCCGGTTTCGGCATTATAGCCGGCAATAGAGTGGTGGCGCGGATGAAAAATACTGCGCCCTTCGTGATCCCATATAAATGCATAATTTCCGCGTGCCGCACTGGAAATGTCAGAATAGCGTTGTTCCTCTGGCGCAATGTGTTCCACTTTGCTCATGATATGGTCATGGTTAAGCGCAATGGTAACATAACCAACTTTTACACCATTTTTTTCCACAGGCATGGCAAAGCGCACTAATCCCTTAAAGCGTTTGCCATTTGGGTTTTCGTCTCCCACATAAGCGGCTTTTTCCGGCTCAAAGGGTATACCCTTTTTTTGCGCATTCTCCGGTGTATACATGCCTATTATGCGCGAGCCCACATATTCCCCTATGACATTTGACACATATATTTCACCAATATTAAGCTTTTTAAGTTCGGCAAAATAGGTTTCGGCTTTGCAGAAAGTATTCTTTTTATCTGCCACATTTTTAAGACTTTTGTCCATAAAGTCTGAAGAAGTAACCTTAAGCACTTCTTGCCCATCAAGATCTATATATGTTGCTTCTAAATATAAAGGCACAGATTCATAAACAAAATTGTCAGCCGGACGAGATTGAAAACTGGTTTTATTCTGCTCGTTGCGCAAGGTAGCTGTAGGCGATTTTGCATATTCTGTGGTGGCAACCCAAGACTTTCCGTCTTCAGAAAGTATCCACTTACGCGGCACTACAAGTCGTCCAGTTTTGGCCGCAATAAAACTTTTAAATACTTTTTCGCTAGGCTCCAAGGTGGACAAAAAACGCAAATCGTCATCGCGCGCATATAAAAATCCAGCAAGACTTTGCGCGGCATCGGTGGTCATGCGCTCTATTTCGTGGGTAGCTCTTTCATCAAGGGCTTGCACAGCGTCGGCCACTGCTAAAGCGCCGGCAGAACTTAACTCTTCTACGGCACGGTCAGCTATATTTTCTGTGCGCGAGCGCATTTCATTGCCAAGTTCAACAGCCTGCTGCCATGCCACAAGAGCGATAAGAATGAGGGGAACAACTTTGATTACTACAAAGAGCAATATGAGCTTGGTACGCACGCCAAAACCCAATTTGTCTGAAGTATATGTCATCCAATCAAATATCTTTTTGAAAGGAGAATATGTGTGCTTCATAAAATCTGCCTCATCAGTCTATTAATACGGTTGGTTGCGACAACAA
>CAYJHG010000124.1:0-4942 GCA_964369535.1 uncultured Desulfovibrionaceae bacterium | reverse complement strand
TACCCAATGGCAAACCAGAAGAAACAAGGCTTAACCTTACAGGGCCCATTCTTATCAATCATGAAGCTCGCATTGGCTTACAAATTCCCCAAGCAGACGACAATATGCCTGCACAAGTTTTATTGCAAGACACTGCAAGTACACAAAAAAAACCAGAAGATATGCCTGTCAAAAAAACCAAAACCAGCGTGGCCAAGGCTACCATAAAAACAGTGGCCAAAAAAAGCGTAAAGCCACAGATTAAAATTGAAAAAAGAAATCCTGCTAAATAAAAAACACGCAGAAATCATAGCTAAAAAAGCCGGAAGATGGTCATATATCTTCCGGCTTTTTTATATTCTTTTCTACTCAAGGTTTATTGCTTCATGGCAATGGTATTTCTTTCCACACTGGTTTCAAGCTCTGGCAAAAGATCTGCCAAGGCCTCAAAGTCTTTTGCCTTTGCGGCAGACTCTACAGTACGCGCAAGGCGACCCAAGGTGCGCAGTCCAAAGCCTTCGGCATTATTAGCAATGTTGCTTGCAGCCAATTCTACGCCTTGTGCATTTTTCAGCACAAATTGCGTCTTTGCTTCTACCATCCACGTTGCAAGGTCACGCAACAAATCGGCAATGGGTGAATCTTCTTCCACATCGTCCGTATCTTGAGCTGGTAAATTTTGCCCAAGTCCATGGGGTGTTTCTTCGGTAGCTTCAGGAACAATAAGCTCAAATTTTGGAGCTTCAACCACAGCCTCTGCAGGTGCGGCCTGAGACCCTACCAGCAAGGAAGACAAAGAACCCACACCTTCCGCATTTTCAATAACTTTTGCTGCTTGCGTCTCTTCATTTTTTTGCGTAGCACTTTTCCCAATACGCACCTTGGATAAAAGTCTTGCCTTTAACGAAGGTTTTTCTTTAGGCGCATCTTGTGCTTTTGTGACCGGCTGCGGTATTTTTACTTCCGGTGCAAGAGCTTTTTCTGTCTTTGCTAAATTTTGTACTTTTATAACTGGTTGCGGTATTTTTACTTCTGGTGCGACAGCTTTTTCTGCCTTTGTTAAGGCCATAGGTTCACCTACCCAATCCACATGGGCACGATCTTCAGAAGGAGCTGCAGACACTGCAGGTGACACAGTTTTTTGAACTTCGGGGCTAACCTTTGTAACATTTGGCTTAACGGTCAACGAAGGTCTTGTGTCGGCCTTTAAGTTCATGCCAAGCTTTGCCATATCTTTTTGCACTGTTTCAGGGGTGACCTTTGTAACATTTGGCTTAATGGCCAGCGAAGGCTTTGCATCGGCCTTTAGGTTCATGGCAGGCTTTGGCGTATCTACTTGCACCGGCACGGGTTCGCCCACCCAATCTGCCTTATGGCTTGATGAAGGTTCCGGCATTTGTATGGGCTCAACTTCTTGTTGTGTAGCTTTGGCGGCTTGTTTATTTAAGCGCAATTTTATGCGCGGTGCTGGTGTTTTTTGCTCTGGCGGTTCAGGTACAATCCTTGCTTCGTGTAATTCTTGAGTTTCATGAGATGCTGAAGCTTCTTTTTGCACAGGCATAGGCTCGCCCACCCAATCTGCAGCGCTTTCTTTTGCGCTTAACAGTGTGGCACTTGTGGCAGATTCCACTGGTGAACTTTCCGCCAAGTCGTCTACAAAGGAAGAAACATAGGCAGCATTACTCTTGTCTTCTGAAGGTTTTGGACGCACAGCGATCTTTTTTTCGCTCTTTTTAGCCACTTTAGGCTTAAGGGTAAGCTTTTTACGCGGAGGCGAAGCATTTTGTTCACTACCCTGGCCATCCAAAGCCTCTTGTACTATGCGAAGAGGGCCAGAAATTTGCGGCGCATCTGACATTGCAGCGTCAACCATCTGCTCCATGGCCGATGTTTGCTCAGTTTTTGACGTATCTTCAGGTATTTCTTCATAGGCTTCTTCCGCATTATCTTCTAAGTCAGGTGCATCATAAGCGTCACCATATCCGGCATATAAATGTGCCGTGGCTTCGGGTGAAGCATTAGGATCTACAAACAATATACCTTGGCTTAAAGAGCCTTCTGCTGCTTCATCGTCTTGTTCCGTATAGTTTTGCTCTGCATACACAGGTTCAGAATTAGGTTCTAAAGTGAGCTCTGCTTGCTCTGTTTCTGCATATGTCTCCTCTTCACTAACAGCAGATTCTTCATATGCAGGTTCTGTATAAGCGGAAGGCGTATCCATATGCAAATCCAAGCCCTGACCATAAGAGCTTTCTTGCACCTTTGAACTTTTTTCTGGATGCAGCTCTAAAATGGGCATGCCTGTATCTACAATTTCTGTATCGTCGCTTTCTTCTTGTGCTGGGTCTTCACCAAATGCTGAATATTTTTGAACTTCAACATCTGGTGTCACATATTCGATGCCTCCAAATTCCTGTGTTGCAAATGTTTCTTGCTCTTGTTGCGCAGGGTTAGCAAATTCTTGAGATTGAACCATGCTCATAAATTCTTGCATATTGCTAACCATACCCACTTTAAGTGAACCGTCGGCTTTTTCCGTTGGTGTTTCTGTGGGCTTTTCTTCTGTATCTTCAGGTTGTTTTTCAATATACAAAGAGTCTTGTAAAATATTTTCAATAACATTGCGCAAGTCTGTGCGTGTGGTAGGTAGGGGCAATAAATAATCAAAGCCCATATCATGCAAGGCATCGTTTTCTTCCTTGGGCACAGAAATAGCCATGCATAAAGCGCGGCTAATGCTTTGCTTATCTTCATAATCACGCAAAGCCTCTAATGTATTTTGCAATACAGAACTTGGCATGCGCGCGTCAAAAATCAAAAGCTGCACAGGGTTTTCTTTATAAATGCCTAATGCTTCGTCGCCGGTGCGAGCTTCCATAACAACACAAGGCATATTTTCCATAAAGAAAGCCCATAGTTGCCTATTATCCGCACTGTCAGATATGAGTATGATACGGAACTTTTGTACAGTCTCGCCAGATCCTGTTTCTGAATATAACATATCTTGCGTAGTAACTTCACAATGCACCGTAAAAGAAATAGATGCGCCATGGGCATTGCTTTCTACACCTAAGAAGCCATGATAACTGGCCGCCAATTCCCAAGCTCTGGCAAGGGCTGTAATACTGCGCTCCTGAGGCGGTTTACCCGTACCTGTGTCGATAACAGAAAACAATAAATGTCCAGGATTTACGCTTTCTGACACTCGGCGCACAGCCAATTGCACAGCTCCCCTATTGGTGGCTCGCACTGCACTTTCTAAAAGCAAACGCAGCACAAAAAGCAATTGCAAAGCGTCACCCTTGTACACGCGCCCCAACTGAGGCGGCATAAACCAAGAAAGCGCTATGTTTTTGCAATCGGCCACAGCCGAAACACTATCATGGGCTTGACGCAATAAGCTTTGTAAATCAAAAATATTTTCTTTAATACCACCTAGGCTTTGCACCACCGAGTGTTCCTTGGCAGGCCCACTTATGGCATGGGAAATTTCGCGACTGGCTTGCACCAATTGCCCCATATGCTCACGCGCTGCCATGGGTAAAGCGCAAGATTCTAAAGCCGACACATGGCGCAAAAGTTCATCCAAAGGCCAGCGTAAATGTTCTTCTATTTGTGCGGCACTACGATTGGCATTTTCTTGACGCAGCACACAATCATCTGTGCTTTGTGCCTCATCTACATTTACTAAGCACAAATTAGGGTCTTCTTCAATAAGGTGTTCTATTTCTTCCATTTCAGAAGTGGAACGACCTTTTGCTTCATGGGCTTTAGCAAAATCTGTGGGAGCGCCTGTGGCCGCAATAAGCAGCGCACTTAAAGCAACTCCCCACATGGGTAAGGTTCCTAATATGGCTGGGGGCAAGAAAAAGGGCTCATGCATACCCATAAAGGCCACAGCCACCCCAAGGGGCGGCAAAAGGCAGCCCACCAAAAAGCGGCGCGCTCCAGGAACTCCACTCAACCATGCTCCTATGGTGGTGGGCACAAATAGCAATGTTGCCAGAGGCCAAAGCTCCAAATAGCGATTAAGCCAAACAAAACCCGGTACAAGCGGCAACAAGGCCACCAACATACCCACAAGAGTTAATATTCTATATTGCCAATCAATGCCGCGCGATACTTGATATGTGCGCATAAGGTGTCGCGCCACATGGGACAATAATATAAGCGCAAGACCAGGAGCAAGCACAGGCAACATATATTCTAAGCTTACATAGCCTTTGCTCGTTACAGGTGGGCCCATATAGGCCGCAGCAAGAACCACAGCTGTGTATAAAGCTGCCCATATGCGCCATTGGCCGGCTTCGGTAATGCCGCGCAAAAGACATAACAACATAACAACAGCCAAAGCCACCACCACAGCCGGTTTTGCCAGACGTTCTTCTGTAGTGGCCGCATCGTCGGCACTGCGTAGCGTGGGCGCAAACCACATGCTTGGGGTACCGTCTATGCGCACAAAAGCCATAATGGAATTGGTACCCACTTGGGGCATAACAAAAATAGCGTCTTGTTCTGGCTGTATGCTTACCCATTCAGTGCTTTGAGTTCTAATGCTGAATTGAGGAATATATAAAACAGGATTTGGCGGAATACCTTGACCCAAATCCAAAAGTCTAGTGGGCGAAGAAGTAGCATCCTTGGCAGAGGAAAGCACAAAGCGCAGCCACAAAGCCCCGCTTTCGCGCGACATGCTCAAAACGGAATAGGGTTGAAAAAGTCTTTGCACTTCGGAGTCTTGGATATCTTCAACTGTCATACTGCCTGTGGTATCCAAAAAGGCATCCATGTAACCAAGCAAAGGCAAAGCGCTTTCCTTGGGGTCGGCAGGAATAACCGGCGCCATGGTGGATATTGCCGAACCAAAGGACATGCCACTTCCTATGGCTGCATAAGAAGGAAGCACAACAAAGGTGCAAACCAAAGTAGACACAACACACATTGTCCACACAAACATTTTTAA
>CAYJHG010000123.1:0-4974 GCA_964369535.1 uncultured Desulfovibrionaceae bacterium | reverse complement strand
AAATGTAAAATTTTTCTCGCCTTGGCGCGTGGTAGATGCCTGTTTGCTTATGCTCATAGTATTTTTGAGCGTGCATTTTTGGCAAGAAGCCACAAGCAATGGTACTCTGCCCAAGGAATGGCAATGGGGAAAAATTTCCACTTATATCGCGTGGCAAGACGGTGATGGCTGGCATATGGGTCTTCTGACCAAGGGTCTTTTAGCCACATTGCGTCTTGGGGTGTGGGCTGGCCTTGTGGCGCTTTTTGTGGGTATTTTTGTGGGTATGCGCTTAACAAGCAAAAAGAAAAGATTTAGCAATTATGTGTTGTATAGCATTGTGGTTTTTTTGCGTAATACTCCGCCCTTGGTATTGCTTTTCTTGCTCTATTTTTTAGCCAGCGAACAAACTGTTGCCTATCTTGGTGAATTGGCGAGAAAAGCTTCGCCGGCTGTGCAGGATTTTTTGAGTATTGTTTTTGCCACTCCTGACGCTGTGGATAAAATGCTTGCGGCAGTGCTGACTCTTGGTTTGTATCAAGGCGCATATGTGGCAGAAATTGTGCGCGGTGGATTGCAAGGCTTGCCCCAAGGCCAATGGGACGCTGCTGCCGCCCTTGGCTTTTCGCGTGGGCAGCAGTTTTGTAAAGTGCTTTTGCCTCAAGCCTTACCTAGTATGTTGCCGCCACTGGCAGGGCAATATGTGTCTATTTTCAAAGATTCTGCCCTAGCTTCTCTTATCTCGGTGCCTGAGCTTACATTTCAGGGCATGGAAGTTATGGCCATTACCCGCCGCCCCTTTGAAAGTTGGGTGCTGGTGGCTGCATTATATCTTGGCATATCACTCATTTGCACTCGCTTATTCCAACGCTTAGAAAGCAAGCTTGTTTGGAATAAAACAAGGTCTGTGTAATTATAAAGCATGAAAGATGCTTATTAGCTTTGCGTCGAACAAATGCGACCAAGCGTTATACTATTGTTCAATGGGATACATATTGCGGAACAGCACTGTATTTTTGCTGTCTTTGACTTCAATGACCATTTGTGCATTGGTGAGGTCATGTTCTGGTGGGATATTTGTTTTAAGCACTGCTTTTTTCCAGCGTTGAATTTTGTATTTTCCTGCGTCCTTAGGGTCAAATTCCAACAAAATTGTTTCGCCATTGGCCAGAGCCAGTTGGCAAGTAATATCGCCTGCTAATGTGGCGTCGCCAAGGTTGCGCAAATCTAAGGACGTGCGTATGCCCCCTTGGGGCGTAAGGCGGCTTGTAACCTTGCTCACTTCTACTTGTTTTGTGTCTAATGTTTCAAAAGGCTTTTGGTTTGTTTCTTCTGGGTCGTTTACAAGAATTTCATCGCCTTCAGCAGCGCTGTCTGTGCTTTTAGGATCGGCCACAAAATCGGCGTTGGTGAGGGTTTCTTTTGCTGGCGCAGTATTTTTTTGTGTATCCATTTGGCTAGTTTGCAAGCTTTTTTCAACGGTATTTTCACGTTCCAACAATGCTTCAAGGTTTTGCAAACGTGAGGCTGTGGCTTTGGTTTTTTCATATTCTTGGTTGAGCACAGCCATATCTGCAGTGAGTGTGCTATGTTTTGTCCAAAGAGTATAGCCAAACCAAAGGCTTACAGCGGCAAAAATGGGGCACAAAAACAAAAAAATCAAGAAATAACGAAACAAAGAACGCCGCATACGATAGCGGCGCGTTGTGCCGCTGTCGTGCATGATGAGTATACTGATTTTTTCGTTAGACATATAGTCTCCCTTACTCTACAGGGCTTAGGGGTTCCCAGTCTTCTTTAATAATAAACCATTCACCGCGTATAGGTTGCAAGAGAAGGGTTTTTATGCCTTTATCTCCTTTACCATTTACATCTGTATACACTTGGGTCATGTCTGCTCGAACGCCATCGGCATCAATTTGCACCCTTAAACCGCGCAATTGAATGTCTTTAGGGGCTGCTTTTTCCCAAAGGCGTGTTTTTTGCGCTTTTATGGTGTCTTTGCGCTTGCCGCCTTGGGAAGCATGGGGAGCATAGAATTTCATGTAATTTTCCACATGAGCAGCTGACCATGCCGCAAGCCAATTTTCAATGAGCTTGCTAGACGTATAGCTTATTTTTTCTAAGTAAGCTACTTGCATATTAACAGTTTCTTCTTTCCAAACGGAGCCTACAATGCGCCAATCTCCTTTGGCATCGCGCTGCCAGCAAAATATTTGCTTGCCCTCTACGGGTTTTTTGCCGTTTTTATAAAAGAGCTGCAAATGCTGTGTGAGAACAGTGTCTTTTTCAATTTGCACTAAAATGTTGCCTTGCATAATATCAAGCCAAGACGCACTCACATAGGGTTGTAAGAATTTTTGTACATCGGAAAAACGGCCTTTAGCAAAATCTAAAGTTCCATATTTTTCCGCATCATACATGGCATAAAGTGCTTTGGCATCGCCTTGTTTCAAATATTTGGCCCAAGTGTGGATTTTTGTTTCCAAAGTTTTGCGCAATTCTTCCGTAAGCATGATATTGCCCTGAGCTTTATTTGTTTTCTTTTGTAATAAGGGGCTTTTTGCGGCAATGCTTTGAATTTCTTCTTCACCGTTTTCGGGCATGGATATGGGCGGAGCTGTGGGGGCTTCGGTATAGAGTGCAGCGTCAGAGGCTGTTCTTTCTGCAGAGGCGACCAATTGTCCTTTTTCATAGGCCACTTGCATGCCAACATTACGCGGAATCCATTCCATGCCCACTATGCGGAAAATATTATTTGCGTCTTGTTGCCAATATAGGCGGCGTATACCTTCGGTGGAAAGGTTTGGCGCGCGATAATATTGGTCTGCCCAAGTAACCCAATAGCCAGGCCCTTCAAGCACATGCACTTCTCGATTAAAAATATTTATCCAATTAAGGCGCTTAAACCAACGTTCTTTATTTTTCCGAAAAGCGGCAAATGTTTCTGGCATGGCCTTAGAATAGGCTTCGGTATCGTAAAATTCAAAAAAATCTTCTGAACGGCTGGCCCATGCTCGTGTCCATTGTTCCATGCGCATACGCAAATGTTTGGCAGTGCTGGACTTTTTTTGAATGATGTTTTCTGTAGAAAATGTTTTGCCAACCACCACCGCAGTACCCGGAGTGAGCTTTGGCCCCACTTCTGCTATGTGTTCAAGGTCTATTGCAATGCAGCCGCGAGTAGTGCGTGGTTCAATGGGTTCACCCTTGCTATGAATCCAAATACCATAACCGGTTTTACCGCGCAATTTATCCACAGGATTAGGATAGTTAAGGGTATAAGCAATGCCGCCGTATTCCTTAAAATCAAGGCCGGAAGCAATTTTATAATCCACAAAGTATACTCCTTCCGGCGTACGTTTGTCATTTCTAATTTGCTTATCGCCCTTTACTTGACCTGTTGTGCAAGGATAGCTGTGACTTAAGGCCAAGGGGCTTTTTTTCTCATAGAGGTAAAAATGTTGATTTTGCTTGTCTACGGCCACAATGCGTGTGGGCAGAGCCACGTCGTGCAGCGTGGGCATCCATTGAGCGGCAAGAGCTGTGCGTGTCAAAGAGAAACAAAAGAATGCAAGGAGCACTAAGGGGAGAAGGACTATGGCTGCCCGAAAGTTATACTCAGCACTAGGCATGGTATTTTGCACGGTAGAATAAGATTTTTGCTTAAACATATTAGTATCGTTTAGTATGCAGTCCTTATCTGGTTGTTGAAAAAGTGCCATTTACTCTTTTGTTCGTTGCATGTGCCATAAAAGCCCTAAGCTTACACAAAAAAACTGCTTTGCATCATAACATTGTTTGAACAGCCCAGCTATAAGTAAAATTTGCTGTTACATAAAAAATCTTACAGTTGATTTTTACACAGGCTGTTAAGGCATTGGCAAATTAGGCTTGGCGCCCAAGCTCAACCAATTCCTCTCGGGTAAATAAGGCCAATAAATCATAGCCGGCACTTTGCAGCATCTCGCGCCCACCTTCTTGGCGGTCTAAAATGGTGGCCACCGTCACAATGTTAAGGCCGGCTTCTCTCACCCTTGTGCAAGCTTTAAGCAAGGAACCGCCTGTGGTGACCACATCTTCTACCATGGCCACGCGATCGCCTTCATTAAAATTACCAAGGCCTTCCACATACTGGCCTGTGCCATAACCCTTAGCTTCTTTACGCACCAAAAGACCGGCCAAAGGGCGACCAATTTCGTGCGAGATAAGCGTTGTGGCTGAAACAAGAGGGTCAGCCCCAAGTGTCATGCCTCCAACACCTTTGATGTCCACATCTGCAAGTAATTTATTGAAAAGAGAACCGATAAGCCATGAGCCTTCGGGATGTAAGGCCGTGACACGGCAGTCGAAATAATAATCACTACGGCGACCGGAAGACAAAACAAAGTCCCCTTCGCGATAGGATTTTTCAAGAAGGATGCGAGCAAGGCGTCGTTTTAATTCTAGCATGGTAAACCTCTGCATTTTCTGCTATAATGGTTTTTTTAGTATATTATTACTTTTGCCATACGTCAATACACTATTTTACAATTATTTATTTGCAAAAATGCGTGTAAAAATACTATCTTCGTGCAATAAATAATAGCTTGAATCAAAAAGTTCTGTAAGGGCAGAAGCGTCGATAAGTGCTGTAATTTGAGCGTCTGCGCGTACAATGTCTTCAAAAGGACGTTGTGCTTCCCAGCTTTGCATGGCACAAGCTTGCACCATTTCATAAGCTTTTTGCCGTGGTAAACCTTGTCCTATAAGCGTTGTGAGGATGCGCTGCGAATAATAAAGTCCCAAGGAATGTTCCATATTTTTTTGCATGCGCTCAGGCTTCACCACAAGATTGTCCAAAAGACCGGTAAGTCTGTGCAAAATATAATCAGCCAATATGGTGGAATCTGGCATGATGACTCTTTCCACAGAAGAATGGCTTATGTCGCGCTCATGCCAAAGGGCTTGATTTTCCATGGCTGCCAAGGCATTGCTGCGCAAAAGGCGCGAAAG
>CAYJHG010000122.1:0-4989 GCA_964369535.1 uncultured Desulfovibrionaceae bacterium | reverse complement strand
AAAACTCCTGAAGCGTTTAGCCAAATAAAATGGCCAAAAATCCACGCTATGGGCAAGCGCACTAACCAGAAACTGCCTCCGTAAATCATGAGATTATAGCGCGTGGCACCAGCTCCTGTCATAACACCGCCCAAAATCATACTTGCCACGGTAAAGGGTGTGGAAACCACATTAAAATATAAATATTGCTCTGTAATATGTCGTATTTCTGGGTCTGGTGCCAAAAAGGCTGCCATTTGAGGAATAAAACTCCAAAGCGCTATGGCCAGTAAACTTAAGCAAGAAACTCCGGCCGCCAGCATGGTTTTTGCCAATTTATAGGCTTGCGGAATATTTTTTGCCCCAAGACTATTGCCCACCAAAACCGAGGCTGTCATGCTAAAAGCCATTCCCGGCAAGAAAAATAAGGCTTCCATGCGCATGCCGGCAGTAAGACCAGCAATGGATTGAACATTTTGTGTGGGCAAAGAAGCCACCACCGCAAAGAGCACAATATATCCGGTTTGCCAAACAATTTGACTGGCTCCGGCCGGAATGGCTACCTTGCACAAATAGGGCATGGCTTTTTGCATCCACCGTATAGGCGGAAAATGCGCATAGTCAAAATAACCTTTGTGTATGAGCAAGGCCACATTGCACAAAGCCCCCATGATTGTGCAACTAAAAGTTGTCCAAGCAATGCCCGCATAGCCAAATTGCGGAAAGCCAAAATAGCCAAGGCCAAAACCTAAATTACCTATAATATTGGCGCTGAACATGCATATGGCAATGAAAATTGGGGGAATAACCTGCCTTGTGGCGCGGAAAAGCGCTGTGCTTGTGGAAAATATATAGGTAAAGGGTAGAGTTAAGAGCATGATTTGCCAATATTCATTTGTTATGGGCAAAATATTTTGTGGCACTTGCAAAACTGCAAAAAAAAGTGTTTCGCTTGCAAAAGCAAAAAAAGCTATACCAATGCCGAGCAAAAATGCGCCCGCAAGAACCATGGCAATATAGCGTTTGGCACGGGTGAGTTTTTCAGCGCCAATGGATTGGCTGATAGCTGCTGTGGCACCGCTGGCTGTGGCCATGGCAAGTACTTGTAAAAACATGGCTCCTTGCGTAACCAGACCAAAGGCCGCTTGCACGTCTTTGCCAAGGCGTCCCGCTGTCCACACATCACAAAGCCCCAGCCCAAAAAAGAAAATCATCACAATGAGCTGTGGCCAGGTGAGCTGCCACATGGTGGCAAGGGAAAAACTAAGCGGTTTTTTAGGCATAATATCTCTCAACTAAAGTGTGTCTATGCCCTAAAGTAACGCATTTTTACGGATTAGCAAGGATTAAAAAAGGGGAAATTGTATTCCCCTTTTAATATATTTTATTCGAGCAAATATCTTATACACCTTCATATAAGGCTAAAAGATCTTCAATTTTTTCGCGGCGGCGTATAAGGCTGTGATTGCCTTGAGCATCTATGAGCACTTCTGCCGGACGCAAGCGTTGATTATAGGTGGACGACATAACATAGCCATAAGCACCGGCGTCTAAAATGCCTAAAATATCCCCTTCGTGAATGCGGGGTAGAAGGCGTTTTTTGGCTAAAATATCGCCACTTTCGCATATATTACCCACAACACTTTGTTCCAAAAGGTCTGTGTCTGGGTTGCCGTCTTTGCGATATACTTCCACATCGTGGTGCGAATCGTACATAACAGGGCGCGCAAGCACATTAAAGCCAAGGTCGGTGCCGGCATAAATATTATCGCCATTGGTTTTTACAGCATGCACTGTGCCAAGCAAGATGCAGCATTCAGCCGCAATATAGCGGCCGGGTTCCACATAAAATTTGCCTTGATACTTTGTGCGTGTTGTAAATTCGCTTAAAAGGGCGTGTAATTTGGTGCCAAGTTCTGCAAGGTCAAGGCGCTCTTGGTTTTCGTATTTGCGATAGGGTATGCCAAAACCGCCGCCAAAGTCGATGACTTCAAGGTCGGCTAGGGCATTGTTAGGCAGTTTTTCTGCTAAATCGAGCAAAAAGCTTGCGGCATTTAAATAGCCTTCTGCTTCCATGAAAAGGGAACCTATGTGCTGATTGATGCCGGCAAGTTTGAGATTGTATTTTTTGAGTATGGCAAAAACATCGTCCATCATTTCAGGGCTTACGCCAAATTTGGTTTCTTTGCCGGCTGTGATAACTTTTTGGTGGTGGCCGGCACCAATGCCTGGGTTAAAGCGCACCATAACTCTGCCGCCTTCATTAAGCGAGCCTAATAATTCCAATTGCGAAAGGGAATCCACGCTGATGAGCACGTCATTATCAAGGGCATTTTGTATTTCTTCTGCAGAAATATTATTGCAAACATACAGTATTTTATCATTACTGAAGCCTGCTTTTTTATTCATAAAAAGTTCGCCGGGGCTCATGGCGTCCACAAGGCAACCTTCTTCTTCTACAATTTGTAGAAAACGTAAATTAGTGTTGGCTTTGGCAGAATAATTGACGTGAAAACTTTCTAAGTTGGATAGATTTTTTAACTCACGGCAACGCTCACGCAAGATATTTTCATTATACACATAAAGAGGCGTGCCATAAGTGGCAGCCAATTCTTCAGGGGTGGTATTTCCAAAAAAATCACAAGAATCAGAATAAGTGGAACGTACGTTTGACATGCTAACCTCTTAATAAGGAATTTAGATAAAAAATGATTTTAGCTGTTATACGGGAAGCTTGTCAAGGTTTAATGCAAGGGGTGCCCGTGGCCTTATCCTTATCCGCTTGCAGCGATCTTATCATTAGCAATAATACAAGGCGCGTAATCACAAGCTTTTTTATATTTTTTACCTATTTCACGAAATGTAAAGTAATCCTCTTATATTTTTGCAAATAATTTTCTATATAAAAAATTGCTTATGCTGAAGCGTTGCATAAAGTTTGTTTACTGATCATGTGCAATGTTTTCGTGGTATGTATCCAAAATTTTTATATATAAAGAGGTGTTTATGAGTATAGTAAAAAAGGTAACAGTGGGAACTTTGGCCTTGATGACAGTGGCTTCTGTGGTGAGTTTGCGCGGTTTGCCCATGTTGGCTACCGAAGGCTATTCTATGTTATTTTATATTCTCTTTGCCACAGTGGTTTTTTTATTGCCGGCTTCCTTGGTTTCGGCAGAGCTTGGTTCTGCCTTTGCCGAAACAAGTGGCGGTGTATACACTTGGGTAAAGGCGGCCTTTGGTTCACGCTTAGGTTTTATGGCCATTTGGTTGCAATGGATACAAAATGTGGTGTGGTACCCTACGGTATTGGCCTTTGCGGCTTCTTCGCTGGCGTATTTTTTTAAAGATGATGCTTTGGCTTCTAATGGTTATTACACAGGCGCTGTTATTATGGTGGTGTATTGGATAGCCACTGCTGTTGCCTTAGCCGGTTCCACGGCGGTGAATATGGTGACTCGCTATGGTGTTTTGCTGGGCACTTTGCTTCCGGGTTTGCTTATGATTATCTTGGGTTTTTTATGGGTGGATCAAGGCAATCCCATAGCTCTTGAAGTGCAAAATGTGGTCAGCGACGGTGTGAACAAGATGGAGCGTGCTCACGCGCGCTTTTTGCCGCATATTACAAATCTTGGCAGCATAGCCTTTCTTGCAGGCATTGTTTTGCTGTTTGCAGGAGTAGAGGTGCAAGCCGTGCAAGCGGCAGATATGGATAATCCCAGACGTAATTTTCCTTTGGCCATGTTTTTAGCTTCTGTTATTATTGTTATTTTATTTGTTTTGGGTTCTTTTGCCATTGCTTTTGTTATTCCTGCCCATGAAATAAGCCTTACTGCCGGGCTTATGCAAAGCTTTAAAATATTACTCACTAAGTTTCATATGGAATTTCTCATACCCATTGTGGGCTTGCTCATGGCTTTTGGTGCCATTGGTGGGGTTATGTCTTGGGTAACGGGGCCAAGCCGTGGTCTTTTGCAAACGGCCAAAGAAGGGGAAATGCCGCCCTTTATGGCGCGAACCAATAAAAGCGGCGCTCCGGTGACCTTGCTTTTCATGCAACTTGTGGTGGTTACCATATTAGCTTTGCTCTATTTCTTGATGGAAAATGTGTCGGTGGTGTTTTTTGTGCTTTCAGCCATGACGGCCACATTATATTTGGTCATGTATATGCTCATGTTTGCAGCAGCCATACATTTACGCTACTCGCAACCCGATTTAGCGCGTCCTTTTAAGGTGCCTGGCGGTACTTGTGGCATGTGGCTTGTGGGCGGTGTGGGTTTTTTGGGTGTGGCCTTTGCTTTTGTGGTGGGATTTTTTCCGCCGTCACAATTACCCATTGGTAATCCCACATTATATGTGGCCTTGGTGGCCGGCGGGCTCATCATTTTTGCCAGCATGCCCCTATGTATTCAAGCCATGAAAAAGCCTTCATGGAAAATTGTAACTTCTACGAAATAATAAAGGAAATAATCATGAAAAAAGAGTCTTTTGTAAGTAATGACGATATTTTTGCTTCTTTAGATTATATTTTGCCTCAAACGTCTTTTCCCAAAGAAGAACAGTCGCACCGAGCAATTTATCAAGCGGTGCGCGATGAATTGATGCTTGATGGCAATTCGCGGCAGAATTTGGCTACTTTTTGCCAAACGTGGGTGGAGCCGGAAGTGCATAAGCTCATGGACGCCTGCATTGATAAAAATATGATTGATAAGGACGAATATCCGCAAACCGCCGCCATTGAAATGCGTTGTGTGCGTATGTTGGCGGATTTGTGGCAAAGTCCTTCGCCTGAGACTACCCTTGGGTGCTCCACCATTGGATCCAGCGAAGCGGCCATGCTTGGAGGCATGGCCATGAAGTGGCGCTGGCGTGCACAACGTGAAAAAGTAGGCAAGTCTACAGACAAGCCTAATTTAGTCACAGGGCCTGTGCAAGTGTGTTGGCACAAATTTGCGCGTTATTGGGATGTGGAATTGCGCGAAATTCCCATGGAGCATGGAAGATTGCTCATGA
>CAYJHG010000121.1:0-5012 GCA_964369535.1 uncultured Desulfovibrionaceae bacterium | reverse complement strand
AAGAATTGCAAGCCCAAGGCAATAGCTACTATGTGCACTTTGTGGCTTGCCGGCGAGCCAAGGAAGAATTTTCTGAGGCCATGCAAAAAAGCTTGGAAGAACCCATTACTGTGCGCGTGCGTTGGAGCCATTTTGACGGAAAAAAAGTGGTGCAGCATTCGGCCTATATGGAAAATCTTACTTGGTCACGCTTTATGTCTGAGGCTGGTGCCTACGCAGCGTCTGCGGAGCTTTTGTCGTATTTACAAGCCCATGCAGATAGGGCAGAAATTTCCAATCGTGGACGTGGACTTTTGCAAGGCAAGCAGGTGGACCTCATATCTTGGTTTGAAGATATAGTATTGGACACCTTGGGTGTTGCCCGCATAGAAAATCAAGCGCCTCTAAGCCAAATTCCCATGGTTTTGCTCACAGGTGGCAGCAGTTCTTGGCCTTTTGTGCGCCAATTGGTTACGCAAACCCTAGGCCCGCGCACAAAGATTATTATGAGCGATGAGCCCTATGCCGATATAGCTAAAGGGCTAGCGCAATATAATGTTTTGGCTGAACACCTAAGCCAAGGGCAAAAACTTTTGCAACAAGAATTGCCCACATTTATGGAAGAGCGCATTCGACGTGTGGCCATAACCCGTACCTTGGTCATGGGTTCAGAAGAACTTTTGCAAGAGCTTGAGGCATTTTTGCGCGATGTTGTTTTGTTGCCGGAGTTTCGCACCTATCGTGAGCAGGGCGGCCCCCTCACAAAGCTTATGGAAGGCATAGGCAAGGCCATGCAAGAGGAAGAAAATCGCTTACGCCAGATTTTGGACACGGCCATGGCGCGTATGGGTAAGCGCATTGTAAACGCTTGCCGCATGGAATTGAAAAATTGGTTTCATGAAAAAGGCATACCCATTGTGCCCGACCGCCTAGAACAAACATGGCTTGCCTTAGAAATGGACACTTTTATAACAGATATGGCCGCAAGTCTAGGCACAGCCACTTTACGTCAAGATCGCCAAGCTGCGCAAATAACAACCATGCTGGCCGCCCCAAGCCTGGCCGCTCTTGCCGCTTCAGGCGCGCCCCTAACGGCTACAACTCTTGGAGTAGGCGGGCTTATTCTTATGAAAGTGTTTAAGTTAGACAGTTGGGTTGTGGATAAGGTGTTGCGTCTGCCTGTGCCAAGCCCCATGCGTAAAAAACTTTTTTCAGAAAAGCGCTTGCAAAAACTGTGTGATGAACAGCTCAAAGAATTTGGAAAAGATTTCAAAGCTCAAATTCTTGAGCAATGGAAGGACTCGGAAGGACGCGTGCTGGCCGAAGCTTCGCGCGTGGCTGGTGAGGAAATTGAAGCCTTGGATATTTTGCATATCACGCCAGTTTAGCACATGCTTAAAATGTGACTTTTGCATAAAATGGTTTGCATTTAAGCTGCATAATAATCTGTGAATTTTGATTTCTTAATTTATCAACATGTTAGGGTGCAAAAAAGATTTCTGTTAAACACCAGCACTGTTTTGTTGTTCTATAAATTTTTGCTAGAAAAACCTTGCAAATTTTACAAATATGGTGTCTGTTCCCCAGAAAAGAAGGGTTTTTAGCAATTCTTATTGTAAGGATGATATTATGAAAATGCTTAATGCATACACGTTTGAGATTGATGATGTGCAAGTTGCTATCGAAGAAATTCTTGAACAATTAGACTTAGATAATCAACTTTTAGCAAATTCTGCAGCTTTTATTACTTGCTCTTATGATTTTATTGAAACCGATGCTGCAAAGGCCATATGCGAAGCTTTACCTTTGTCTGTGGTGGGGATGACAACGCTTAATAATGCTATAAATGAAGAGTCGGGCAGTACGCTTTTGTGCGTGTCTGTGGTAACAGCCGATGATTGCCAGTTTACAACGGTGTGCAGCGATGTTTGGAATGAGGCAAATACTCAAGAAATCACAGCAAAAGCATGCAATGAAGTTTTGTCAAATCTTGATACTGAAGCAAAGCTTATTTTATTTTTTGCCCCTATGCACATAGCTAATAATAGCGAGGATATTATTGCTGAAATATCGAATTTTTTTAAGAATGTTCCGATTTTTGGTTCCAATGCCTGTCCTGAAGATGTAGTTACTTATGAAAATTCTTTTGCCATATATAACGGGGATTATTTAACTAAGCAATTTTCTATGCTGATTATTAGTGGAAATATCAACCCGCGCTTTATATTCTCTTCACTGATAGAAGACCATGTATCTGCGCATAGTTTTATGGTGACGGAATCAGAAGGTAGTGTAATTAAAAAAATTAACAATATGCCTGCTGCAGAATATCTATCCTCTATCAATGTGCTTAATAATAATTCTGTTGAAGGTTTTTTTAGTACACCCTTGATGGCTGATTATAATGATGGAACTCAGCTCATTAGTCGTGCAGCTATACTCTTAGACGAAGATCGTAATATTGTTTGTGGCGGTAGCGTGCCACAAGGCTGTAAACTTATGATAGGCAGCTTGAATAAAGAGGATGTTCGGTTTATAGCAAGCCAAGCTATAGATAAAGTAGCTGAGCTAGATAATGTTAATGGAGTAATTATATTTTCTTGTTTTGGGCGCCTTGCCATACTTGGCTTAGATTATCTACTTGAAAGCACTGTAATACAAGAGAAAATTGGCGATAAAGTGCCGTTTCACAGTGCATATTCAGCGGGTGAAATTTGCCCTGTGCAAGATCAGAAAGAAAACATTATAAACCGTTTCCATAATTTTACTTTTATAGTATGCATACTATAATGAAGTAAGTTTTACGCTTTTAAGTTCAAAGGCTTTACAGGTGATTTTATCATGACGATGCAGGAAAAAAAAGAAGATGTAACAATTTTAGAAGAAAATACAAAACTGCTAAAAGAAAACAGGGTACTAAAAAGAAAAATACGTGAAACTGAAAATCTCCTGCAGCGTGTTAAATTAAGTATTGATAGCACAGAAAATGTTAACAAAATGCTTGCCTCAAAGCAAAGTGAATTGGAAAAGTATATAACATTGTTGCTAGATAATAGCCCATCAAATATTTTAATTTTTGATCAAAATAATTGTCTTGTGTATTGCACGAAAAAATTTCTTTCTATCTCTTGCTTTATAGAATTAGCATTCATAAAAGGGAAACATCTAAAAGAACTTTTTGAAAATATTCTTTCGCCAACACTCATTCAAGAATTAGAAAAAATCTTTACATCTGTATTACAAACCAACAGAACTGAAAATATGGTTGAGCGCATTGCTTTTCCGGCATATGCTGTTGAGCGTATTTATGAAATATCTATTATACCTATATTGAATAAACAAGGCGCCTCTGAAGGAAATATGCTCTATATTCATGATAATACTGATATAATAATGGCAAAAGAAGAGGCCGAAAGTGCAAATACAGTTAAGGGGCAATTTTTAGCCAACATGAGCCATGAAATTCGCACACCTTTAAACGGTATATCAGGTTTATTGCATTTAGTTATGCAAACAGAATTACAAGATTTGCAAAAGAGTTATATTGAAAAATCGCTCAAGGCATCAGAAGATCTTATGCAAATTATTAACGATATTTTAGATTTTTCAAAAATTGAAACCGGAAAGCTTGAAATTGAAAATATTAGTTTTGTGTTAAATGATATTCTTGAAAAAGTAGAAGTGCTTACTGCAAATAATGCGGAAAAAAAGAACTTGCATTTTTCTATAAATCATAATGGTTTAAATGATCTAAAATTTGTCGGAGACCCTCTACGTTTAAAGCAGGTATTATTAAACCTTGTTAATAATGCTATTAAATTTACAAGTAGCGGCAGTGTTGGGATCACAGTTGAAAAAGTAAAAAAAGATGAGAGTCGGATTTACTTGCTTTTCTCTGTAAAAGATACAGGTATTGGACTTACAGAAGAGCAACAGAAGCGCCTATTCTCTGCTTTTAGCCAAGTTGACAGCTCTGTCACTCGAAAATACGGTGGCACAGGCCTTGGGCTTGCTATCAGTAAACAGCTGGTAGAGCTCATGGGTGGTCAAATATGGATAGATAGTGAGCTTGGCAAGGGTTCTACATTTTGTTTTACTATTGCTTTTGGTAAAGACAATAATGATTACATCGAGCAAAAATACGAAAAAGTAATAGAATATACTCCCAAGGGAGAATACGTTTTACTTGCTGAAGATAATCAAATTAATCAACTCGTTGCAACGGAACTGTTAAAAAGTCAAGGCTATCAAGTTGATGTTGCAAACAATGGACAAGAAGCCATTGCTATGCTTGAGCAAAAAGACTATGACATTGTGCTCATGGACATACAAATGCCTGTGATGGATGGATTAGTAGCAGCAAAAAAAATTAGAGAAAATGCGCGATTTAAAGATTTACCCATTATAGCTCTTTCTGCTAATGCCATGTCGGCAGACAGAGAAAAAAGCCTTAAACATGGCATGAACGAACATATTACTAAGCCAATTTCACCTAATGTTCTTTTTGATGTTCTTCGTGTATGGCTTGGTATTGCAGAAAAGGACAAATTATAACTGTCTTTAACACCCTGTTGCAAAATTGAGACCTCTGCACAATTAATTGCGCAGAGGTCTTGTATCATAAAAAACTTTTACTATTCACGAACTTGCCCCGAGCCAAAGACCACAAATTTTGTTGTGGTAAGCTCTTCCACACCCATGGGGCCGTAAGAGTGTAATTTTGACGTAGATATGCCAATTTCCGCTCCAAGACCTAACTGCCCGCCATCGTTAAAGCGTGTGGAGGCATTGACGGCGGTCATGGAGGCGTCCACTTCGCGCATGAAGCGCATGGCACGATGATGGTTGTTGGTGCAGATGATTTCAGTGTGTTGCGAGCCGTATTGGGCTATGTGCTCTAGGGCGGCATCAAAGGAGGGTACCACACAAACAGCTAAGATAAGCGCATGAAATTCTTGTCCTAAGTCCTCAGGAGTTTGGGGCTTGGCTGTGATTCCCAGTAAAGAAAGGGATTTTTCACAAGCGCGTAATTC
>CAYJHG010000120.1:0-5038 GCA_964369535.1 uncultured Desulfovibrionaceae bacterium | reverse complement strand
AATGAAAAAACTCGTGGTTATTACCGGTGCTAGTTCCGGTTTTGGTAAAGTATTGGCCGAGCAATTCAGCGCGGCAGGCCATCCCCTTTTGCTTCTTGCTCGCAGAATTGAGCTTGTGGAAGCCATGAATTTGCCAAATACCCTGTGCAAAAAAGTGGACGTGGCCAATAAAGCAGAATTTGCAAACGCTGTGCGCCAAGCTGAAGAAAAATATGGTAAAACTGACTTACTCATCAACAATGCCGGAGTCATGATGCTTGGTAGCTTAGAAGACCAAGACGCCGCAGAATGGAAAACCATGCTTGATACCAATGTACTTGGTGTTATGAACGGTATGCAAATTGTTATGGCTGGCATGAAAGAGCAACAATGCGGCACTATTATTAACATATCTTCCATTGCAGGTGTTAAAGCTTTTGGCAATCACGCGGCCTATTGCGCTTCAAAATACGGCGTAGTGGGCTTAAGCGAAGTAGCAAGGGAAGAACTTGCTCCGCATAATGTGCGCGTCATAACCATTTGCACCGGCGCTGTGGCCAAAGAGCTTTTAGGTCATACCACAAATCCTGATATTATAAAAGGATATAAAGAGTGGACAAATACCGTGGGTGCTACAAATATTACTGCTGAAGATGTGGCCACAACCATCAAGTTTGCCTACGACATGCCGCAAGGTGTGTGCTTACGCCAAATTCAATTGGCCGATACCAAACAAAACGTCTAGAATATACCCCCCATAATTTGGTATGGCCAGATTATGGGGGGGCTTAAATAGATCGAGCCTTGACGGTCTGTTAAACTATTGATTCTTAGGTGTTTTGCTTAATGTGCCTTGTTTTGTCATTTGTGCCTTGTTATAACATATGCAAAAAAATTACCCTTTGATAGCCCTGATCGCTACTTCTTGTGCATGTATTTCTGTGGTATCAAAAACTGGCAAAGACGTATCTGCTTGCGAAATGAGCAAGCCAATCTCTGTACATCCCAATATGACACCTTCTGCGCCTTGTTCTTTAAGTTTATGGATAATAGTAATATATTGTTGTTTAGACGCAGGGTTTATATTGCCTAAGCACAACTCTTTATAAATTATATTATTGATAATTTCAACATCTTCATCATTTGGTATAAGTACTTCAATATTAGCATCAATTAATTTTTGTTTATAAAATTGTTGAGTCATGGTATATTTTGTGCCAAGCAAAGCAATTTTTTTAATATTTCGCTCCGCAATGGCCTTGGCCGTAGCTTCAGCAATATGAATGAGAGGAATTGTTATTTTTTCTTCAATTTGTGGCGCAACTTTGTGCATGGTATTGGTGCAAATAACAATGAAATTTGCCCCAGCTTTTTCTAGCTTAAGGGCTATTTCCCCCAAGGCTTCAGCGCTTTTTTCCCATTGGCCCTTGGCTTGATATTTTTCAATTTCGGCAAAGTCCACACTGTATAGTAAAATTTTTGCAGAATGTAATCCCCCCAACATTTCTTTGGTCTTTTCATTGATAATTTTATAGTATAAAGCTGTACTTTCCCAGCTCATACCACCGATTAAACCTATGGTCTTCATAATTACCCCAAGTAAAATTTTAATCAGTTAATGATATTTTATCCTTCCAAAAATCCCAATCATATACTTTATATGCGTGGCAGCCAAATGGAAGTTTAAAATTATTCATGGCAAATAGAACGCTCGGTTGTATCTCAAAAGAAAAAGCTAAAGCTTTTGTCGGGGGGGCAACCTTAAAGTTTGAATCCAATTGTGGCCCATACTCTGCGAAAAAAAGATCTTCATTTATGGGAATATCCATAAATAAACTCATAACACTAATATTTAAAAATACGTCTTTTGGATGTTCTGATATTTTTTCGTCCTTAGAATGTGAAATTGCATGCTGATAAGGCACTTTCTTTTTGAGAAGATTAATAAATGATGCCACACAGCGCAAAGAAAAGCCTCCATTGCCAGCATAGGGTAAAAATGGGGAATCTGGCCTAGATAGACCATGCCCCACAAAAAAAGGAGCGCCAATATAATCATAACCTATTTGCGACCAATACTCTAACTCATCCCTAAAAACCCATGCATCTAGCTGATAAATAAGAATATACCCATATTCCAAAAAGCGTTCATAAAATTCTGTAGTGAGCAAAAGTCTACTATATGTTCTTACGCTTTTAAAATTGTTATCTGGGAAAGGAGCAAGCAATAAAGTCACATTGCATTTAGCAGCAATATCTTCATATCTTGAAATATCTAATTTTGAAGGGAAAACTAAAATTATGTGGTGCTGAGATAAAATTTTTAAACATTGTTTAAAAGAAGATATTTCACTTGAAGATGGTGTCTCTTTGTAGGCAATGACGACTACGGCATTTTTTTGTAATTCATGATTTTTATTTGTCATACCACTCTCTGTATATAATATTAAAAATTACTGAAAGCCGTATGGCATCACAAACATACAGCCTGCAAAGTAATGCATTACAATATTGCTACTAAAGCAAGCTTCCTCGGTTTGCACATTCCATTTTTCCGTAGCGTGTAGGTTTGGTAAATTTTTTTATTTTGTGTTCGCTTACGGCTTCTTTTAGCCAATCACTTGCTTGTTTTTTATTCAGTGAGAATGTATTTGCAATTTCTTCAAGAGTAAGGGGAGATGAAGCTTTTTCTAAAAATAATGTAATAAATGTGGTATAAAGAGCTGTTGTCACATCTATTGAGAGTTGCTGCACATCATTTTGAGATTTCACCTGTGCATTCTGTTCAACTTTGATGCGGGGTGGTGTAGATGGCATTATGCTTATTGTTTCAGACGCTAATGAAAGTAGTGATTGCTGGGCAGCATTTTGATTTGCTGACTGCACAGATGTTTTCGCAGCTGTTTGTAGCTTTTCGCATACATTTTCTGAAGAAAGAATTTCAGGCCACGGGCTTGCACCAAGTTCTAAAAGTTTTTCGTTGCCCTGTGGGATATTTTTTTCATTGCGTACAAAAAGAGGCCGTGCATTTGGTCTTTTTAATTCTTCCTGAGCGCCGCTCCATGTTCCGCCTTTTTCATAATCTGCACTCACAATGAGGCCGTAGTCTGCCATGGCATAAATGAGCTTGTTCCTTGCCATGGCTGTCCCTACAGTGAAAGGTGCTTCAGGATTAAAAGGTGAAAGCAATGATAGTTGACCACGGGCTATGGCCATGCGTGTAGACTTCTCTAAACTTTTGCGGAGCAAGTTATCAGCTAAGACGCCTATGACTGTGCCTCCGTGTTCCAAAGCTGCATTCATAGCTATAGCATCAACACCTTTTGCACCGCCTGAAACAACAGGAAAATTATTTTGCGCACAAAGTGCAGCTACTTTACGTGTAAAGTTACTGCCGCATTCATCTATATGACGAGAACCCACAATGCCTAGTCCACCGCCTTGGAGTAAAGAGCGCTTTCCTACACCAAAGAGCAAGGGGGGAGCTTGGCTATTGAGATGTTCTTTAAAACGGATAGGATAATCTGTATCACTGCGACTTATAAGCCAAATGCCATTGCGTTGCCATTCTTCAATGGCAAAACCTAATTGTACCCCACGCCCCAATAAAAGCTGTAGGCGCTGCTCGCCTATGTTTGTTCCTTGAGCTGCTTTATTTATAATATCGGATTGTAATAGGTCTTTAGGACGTAGCTCAGTCTTCACTAACCATTGTACGAGAATGTTGTATTCTTTTGAATTCAATGGTTGCACAGGTTGGCGGTTCTGCGAATTGTTTTTTTCAAAAACACCACAAAGAAGAAAAATGGCTTTCGTATCTTCAGTTAATATCGTATCCATGTATCACCTAATATTAATCCATTTTAGGAGAATTTAATGCCAAGCCCATGGGGTAAACAGCAGCGCATCCTGCTTGGCGCAGTAGAGCAGAGACCACAGTAAAAGTCCATCCTGAGTTTACAACATCATCCACAAGTAAGCAGGGACCTTTTAAATTTGCCAAACACGCTTCGTCAATAGCAAAAACTCCGTCAAGGTTTTTTACTTGATGGTATGAATTGTCCATATCTTTTTGCTCACGGTTGGGTCGCACTTTAAAAATACAGGTTATAAAAGGAAGATTCAAAGCTTGAGCCAGTTTTTGTGCGAAGCTTGAGACAAGCTGAGGGCGGTTGAGCGAAGGAACACAGGCCACCCATTGTGGTGGCGGATTAGGGTTCCATTCTTGTAACATGTTTGCGCAAGCAGTAATGAGTTCATCGTCAAAGATATTACAAAACAATTTGAGTAAAACTATATAAATATATAACAATTATTGCTTATTTAGTGACTTTGTCAATCAGAAAATTTTATACCTTTTGTCTATAATCAAATACAAGCTCATTACCGATATCTCCGTTCACAAAGCAAGACATGACGATCAACGCTTGCAAGCCCACACAGGAAATAATAGATTTTATGACGCATTGTTTTACCCTTGGTAAACTATAAGTCTATTTTATGGAAAAGGTCTTAAATAAATCATTCATGTACAATTATATATGTTATGCCCTAGCAACCTGTTGCAAAAGCTAATTCAGGGAAATCTTATTATTAAAACATTAATTCTCAGCAGGCTGTTCAAAAACTGTAAGATACGAGGAAGACGTAGTTTTTTCTTGAAAGCATAGGACTCTTCTGGTCCATGCCGAAAGAAAAAACAAGTCTGACGAAGTAGATTGTAGTTTTTCAACAGCCTGCTAGTCTACACGCAACACCACAGACGAAGCACTAAAGGCAGCCCAAAGGGCAGTACCTAGCGGAATATGCGTCAGCCTAGTCGTTGAAAGAATACATATTTCTGTAGTATCAGAAAGTTGCAAAATATATTCTGTCATAAAACTGCTTTGTTTAACATCGGTAAGTGTTCCAGATAAAATATTTTCTGCACTACAAAGTGGCATTTGCTCGCCACCATAAAGCATGACCAAGGGGGCTTTAACTTCGGCACATACCATTGTATTTATAGCAAGAGCAAGCCTTTGCACACTATCGTTGGTGATGAGCGCTTTAATGCATA